>NZ_VOXW01000010.1:0-122275 GCF_013420555.1 Acinetobacter sp. Q85-2 | reverse complement strand
GCTTGGCATCATTGTTCTGTAATAAATAGCTAAAAAAAAGTGTGGCTATTTTATACAAAATAACCACATAAAACATCGCTTCAACCCGGCCGCTTGTTTATCAATATGTAACTATCCGATAAAAAGCATAGCCTTTAAAACCGCGGCATTGTCGGAGGATGACCTAGCCTTTTTTGACCAGATAATGAAATTCTTTATTACCGGCAGCATCCAGCACTTCTTCCTGTAACAGCAGCTCATGGCCCAAATGCATACAGAATTTTGGAATATCCCACGAAGTAGAATTGTCGGTGGCAAAAATCTCCACCACATCGCCCGATTTAGATTTACGAATAGCTTGATGCAACATCATCACTGGTTCAGGGCAACGCAGACCGCGCGTATTTAGCTGAATGGCAGGGGTAATGGATGAATCAGACATAATAAAACTCGGCGAGATACAATTTTTCTATTCTAACACAAAGCCAGCAAAACCACTGATGCCGCAAGCTGGCTTTATCCGCCTGATAAATCATCAAATTCATTGTTTCAGCGAAAGTCGATAAACAATAGACAACTGTATTTTCTGCGGTATGATTAAATCAAGTTTTTTAGATACAACGAGTCTTTAGGAAGGATCATGCACGAGGAATCAGGCCCATCGTGGGGTATGCGTGGCTTACGTAAATGGTTAGGTACTGCACCGGAAACCCGCGATGAATTGCTAAAATTAGTACAAGATTCACGTCGTTTTTTAGAACCCGATACTGTGGCAATGCTGGAAGGTGTGCTGGATTTGCCGGCCACCAAAATCCGTGAGGTTATGACCCCGCGCACTTCCATGATCAGCTTGCAGGAAGATGATGAGCTGCTGGATATTCTGCATGTACTGGTCGAGTCGGCCCATTCACGCTTTCCGGTCTTCTCTTCAGACCAGCCTGACAATGTAGTGGGCATTCTGCTGGCCAAAGACTTGTTGCCCTTTCTGACCGAACCAACGCCGAAGGTCGATATCCGGGCACTGATGCGTCAGCCACTGTTTGTGCCAGAAAGTGCGCGTTCCGATCAGGTCCTGCGTATGCTGAAAAATACCCAGACCCATATTGCCATTGTAATTGATGAATATGGCAGCACTTCAGGACTGGTAACCCTAGAGGATATTCTGGAAGAAATTGTCGGTGAAATTGAAGATGAGCATGATCAGGCCGATGCCGAAGCACAATACATTGTGCCCGATCATGATCCGCAGACCGCCAACACCTGGCTGGTACAGGCACTTACACCAATTGAACACTTTAACAATGTTTTAGATGCTGATTTTTCTGACGATGAAGTAGAAACTGTCGGCGGTTTACTGCTTCAGGAAATTGGATTGGTGAGTGATCTGCAAGGTCAAATTATTGAAATTGGGGATTGGCAGTTTAAGATTCTTGAAGCAGATGCGCGCACTATTCATCTGATTCGAGCTGTACGTCAATGAGGACTTATTTCACCAAGCTGTTAGATTCATCCCAACAACACAAACAGCTCCCGCTAGTTTATCCCCTGCTGATTGCCTTAATCGCAGGTGCCATTTTCAGTTTTGCCCTGGCACCGTATTATTACTGGTGGATTGCCCTGCTGTCTCCAGCTTTGCTTTATGCGGTTTTACGTCAGCGCTCTGCCAAACAGGCCTTTTTTATTGGTTGGGCCTACGGTATTGGCCTGTGGTTTGTCGGTGCATTCTGGCTATATACCTCCATTCATGTCTATGGAGATACCCCGTCTATTTTAAGCGTGCTGATGATTGCGATTATGGCCTTGGCCATGGGGCTATTTACCGCCATTCAAACCTGGCTGTATCGCCGCTTCTTCCCGGAAACCCCCCTAACTTTTGCGCCGCTGTGGGTGTTCTTTGAATGGGCCAAAACCTGGGTATTTACCGGTTTCCCGTGGCTATTTGTCGGCTATGCCTTTACCGAGCGTTTTCTGGACAGCTATGCGCCTTTATTCGGGGTGTTCGGGGTGTCGTTTGTGGCCATTATTCTGGCCTGTGCGCTGGTGGAAATCCTGAATAAACGCATCTTCTGGCTAGTGCCGTCATTGCTGCTCCTGGCCGGAGCCTGGGGTGCTTCCCAGCTCAACTTTGTCAGCGAGAAAGATGAACCGCCGCTGTCCGTATCCTTGATTCAGGGCAATATTCCGCAAGACCTGAAATGGCTGACCGAATATCAACTGAAAACCCTGCTGATCTACAGCGAACTGACCCGCACCGAATGGGGCCGCGACCTGATTGTCTGGCCGGAATCTTCCATTCCAATGTTCCAGACCGATATCGAACCGTTTTTAGCCGCCATGAAAACCGAGGCAGAAAAATCCGGAAGTGCCTGGGTCACCGGTATTCCGTATTGGGACCTGCCTGAATCTCAGCAAAATGGCCAGCCGATGTACTACAACAGTATTATGGCCACCGGTACAGATTCAGAAGGCTTATACAAGAAACAGCGCCTGGTGCCATTTGGTGAATATATTCCTTTATCCGGCCTGTTAAGCTGGGTCTTGCCGGCCTTGCAGAATGATCCATCCATGAGTGGTTTTTCGCGCGGTGCCAAAGAACAAAAGCCCTTGATGATTCACAACTCGCCGTTGGGTGCAGCCATCTGTTATGAAGTGGCCTATCCGAATCTGACCCGTCGTAATGCCAGCCAGAGTGATTTTCTGGTGACTGTATCCAATGATGCCTGGTTTACCGGTACAGCCGGCCCGTGGCAGCATTTACAGATGGTGCAGATGCGTGCCAAAGAAAATGGCCGCTGGTTTATTCGGGCCACCAATACCGGCGTGACCGCTTTTATTGACCATCAAGGCCATATTGTGCAGCAGGCCCCGATTGATCAGGAAGCAGTGCTACGCGGTGAATTACCGGCAATGCAGGGCCAGACCTTGTACACTCGCCTTAGTGATTGGCCGGTGCTGATCTTCTCCTTCCTGTTGCTGGTTTTGGGCTGGATCTATCGTCCACGTAAAGTGGATGTCAGCTTTAAGTCGAGAAGATAATTCGCCTATGGAGTCCCCCTTTATCAAAGGGGGATTAATTTTATAAATCCCTCCCTTGCGAAGCAGTGCTTCTCACCCTTTGTAAAAGGGAGGCGTAATAAAAAAACCGAGGCATAATCCTCGGTTTTTTTATTGTCTATATTTAAAGCTGGGTCACCAGATAGGACAGCATCGCCGCTAGAGAGAGCATCGGCAGATAACGATAGACTTTTACCACCGCCTGTTCAAAGCAAGAGGCCTGTTCTGGCTCTAGTTTTAAAACAGTGGCTTGTAGCGCCGACCAGAAACTTAAGAGCAAGCACGAGCTCATCAGGCTCAGGGCGAAGAAACCTACCATAATCTGGCTGCTGCCTTCGGTGCTTTGCCAGAGATGCAAAAAGCCCTGACTCAAGGGAAGCAGGCTTAAAATCAGCAGAACAGACTTCAGCATCGTCCAGTGAAACTGGTTAATTTCATCCGACAAAATTAATGCTTTCATACCATCCTCCAGACAAATATGTGCCTTTTGACTTATTATGAACGGTTTTAATGAAATAAATAGATGATATTGCTCCACATTCCCGGGATTATTGTAATCAGTACTGTTGGGAATAATTCTTATTATGAATCTCAAATCTGGAAGATTATCTTAAATCTATATTTATCAAGATATTAGTATATTTTTTATAATTAAGAGCTATTATCACTTCACCTTTAATTGAATAGTCCAATCAGGTGAAGTGATATATTCCATCACGGCATTTATAATCAAGCCGGCTTAAGGCTGATAATAAATATCGGCATCGGTCCCTTCACCGCCCTGCTGACCATCTGCACCAAAAGAATACAGATCAAAAGCACGGCCTTCAGAGCCTGGAATTACATATTGAATGTCATTGTCCCAGCTGTCTTTTGGATAACCGCCTTTGACATAACCACCTGGCAACCAGTTTTTAGCTGACGCGGGCTGATTGACCAGCGCATCTAAACCACCATCCTGCATGGACGGATAACGGCCATTGTCCAGCTTGTATTGATCCAGCGCACCAGCCACACCTTTTAAGGTAATTGCGGTGGTATCGACTTTGGCTTTTTCACCACGGCCCATCACGTTCGGGACAATCAGCGCCGCCAGCACGCCTAAAATGACAATCACCACCATTACTTCAATGAGGGTAAAACCGGCCTGTTTATTCGAATAGGATTTCCGTTGCATCAGGTTCTCTCTTGAATCTTTCATCATTTGTTATCTTCAATGGGTCTCGATTTAAATCATATTATTGATATTGACAATAGGCAGCATCACCGCAATCACAATCACCAGCACAATACTGGCCATCAGCACCAGCATTAAGGGCTCCAGTAGTGCCAGTAAGGTCGAAATGAGCGTGGTCACCTCCCGATCCTGCATGGTCGATGCGCGCTCCAGCATCCGGTCGAGTTCACCCGATGCTTCACCACTTTTAATCATTTGTACCATCATCGGCGGGAAATAACCACTGCGCTCCAGCTGGGTGCCCAAGTTCCCTCCTTCGGTGACTTTCTCGGCCGCCAGATTGACCGAATCACGGATCACCCAGTTACTGCTGACCGCAGCGCCAATTTTTAAGGCATCAACCAATGGCACACCGGACTGGGTCAGAATCGACAGGGTGCTGGCAAAACGTGCTGCATTTATACCACGTGACAGTTTACCAAATAGTGGCAGTTTGAGGGTTAAACGATCAAATGCATAATGGCCGGCCGAGGTTTTTAAAAAGCGAACCAACAGGAAGATGCCCAGAATCGTCCCGACCAGCAAAAAGGGCCAGGCCAGACGGATAAAATCACTGGCTTGCATTAACACCACGGTAATCCACGGCAAGGCGCCTTTGTCCTGATCAAAGGTTTTGACAATATCCGGCACCACATAGGTCATCAGCCCCATCACAATGGCAAAAGACATCAGCATTAAAATAATCGGATAAATCATCGCGCCCTGCACTTTTTTCTGCATGGCAAAGCGGTTTTCGGTGTAGTCCGACAGCTGGTCCAAAATTAAATCCAGATGTCCAGAACGTTCCCCGGCGGCAATGGTGGCAATATATAAATCCGGAAAATGCCCCGACTGCTGCAAGGCATTGGCCAGTGAATATCCTTCTAAAACCTTGGAGCGTACCGACAGCAATAAATTCTGCACATGGACTTTTTCACTTTGCTTGGCCACGGCGCGCAAGGCTTCTTCCAGCGGAATGGCTGCGGCCACCAGTACCGACAGCTGCCGGGTCATTAAGGCCAGATCATAAGCGGTCATTTTTTTCTGGAACCAGCGCTGGGCCTGATGCTTCTGTTTTTGTTCTACCGGATCAACGCTAATCGGGATAAGGGCCTTGTCACGCAATTGCTGACGAATCTGCCGTGCAGAATCCCCTTCTAAAACCCCTTTTTGCTGCTTTCCTGATGCATCAAGGGCTGTAAACTGATATGCAGGCATTGTAATGCTCTAATTTTCCAAAAAATTATTCAACGCAGTTGCGTCTCACCACCAAAATCATTCATATTCTGAGATATAAATTATTTGCTCACTCTATCATAACTCCAGATCGAGCACGACGACATTTTCATCAGGAAGCAGACCCGCTGTTATGCCAAATTCGCCCGTCCATCCCGCCCCCATCTACCGTGTTCGTGTAGCTGTTCCGGTCTATCTGTATGACGGGTTTGACTATATGCTCAGTGCGGCTGAATATCAGCAGGCTGCCGTTGGCGCGCGGGTGCTGGTGTCCTTTGGCCGGCAGAATCTGGTGGGCATCATTATTGAAAAACTCCCGCCCGATCATCCGCTTGACCCCAAGATTAAACTGAAAGCCATTAGCGAGCTGCTCGACCAGCAGCCGATTCTAGATCAGAAAGTTTTAACTTTGTTGACATGGTCGGCGCAGTATTATCAGTTTCCGATTGGCGAAGTGATGCATAGCGCCCTGCCCAGCCTGTTACGTCAGGGACGCCCGTATAATTTACTGGCACGAATGTGGAAACTACTGGATGATCAGGCCGAAGCCAAACTGAAGCGCTCCGAGAAGCAGCAGGAGGCCTATAAAGTCCTGAAGCTGCATCCGAGCGGGACTTCAGAAAATATCCTGAATCTGGCCGGTATTGAAACTGCAACCTTAAAAGCGCTGGAAAAAAAGCAGATTTGCTATTGCGATCTGGAGCAGCAGGATTTTAGCCCGGTGCCAATGACGCTGGCGCAAATGCCGTTAACCCCGAACAGTGACCAGAAACGGGCCATTGAAACCGTACTGAAAGCGCAGCATCGTTATCAGGCCTTTTTACTCGATGGTCTGACCGGTAGTGGTAAAACCGAAGTCTATCTGCAGATCATGCAGGAAGTGCTAAAACAGGGTAAACAGGTATTGGTGCTGGTGCCGGAAATTGGCCTGACTCCTCAAACCATTAGCCGCTTCCAGTCACGTTTTCACTGTCATATTGCGCTGCTGCATTCCGGTTTAAATGACAGCAAACGTCTGCAGGCCTGGCAGGCCGCCCAGACTGGCAAGGCTTCGATTATTCTTGGTACACGCTCGGCAATTTATACCCCGCTGCCCAATCTGGGGCTGATTATTCTGGATGAAGAACACGACCTGTCATTTAAACAGCAGGAAGGCTTTCGTTACCATGCCCGCGATGTGGCCTTATACCGTGCTCATTTAGAACACTGCCCGGTGATTCTCGGTTCGGCCACGCCCAGCATTGACAGCTATGCCTTAACGGAACAGGGTAAAATGATCCGTCTGGAACTGAACCAGCGTGCCGGCCCGGCACTGATGCCGAAAATTCACATCATTGATTTAAAAGTTGCGCAAAAGCAGCAAGGTCTAAGCCTGCTGCTGATTCAGGAAATCAAAAAACGCCTGCAGAAAAAAGAACAGGTGCTGATTTTCTTAAACCGCCGTGGTTATGCACCGGTGCTGGTCTGTGACAGCTGCGGCTGGCAGGCACAATGCCCACACTGTGATGCCAACTTTACCCTGCATCATAGTCCATATACCCATCTGCATTGTCATCATTGTGGCACCATTCAACGCAAGCCGGAGCAATGCCCGCAGTGCCAGCATAATGAACTGAAAACCCTGGGCATGGGCACAGCCAAGGTTGAAGAAAACCTGCAACAGCTGTTCCCAGATTACGATGTGGTGCGGGTGGACCGCGATTCCACCAGCCGCGTCGGCAGCTGGCAAAAAATTTATGACCGCATTCAAACCAGCCAGCCGCTGATTCTGCTCGGCACCCAAATGCTGGCCAAAGGGCACCATTTTCCTTATGTGACTCTAGTGGCGATTTTGGATATTGATGCCGGCCTGTTAAGTGTTGATATCCGGGCGCCAGAGCGGACTGCGCAGCTGATTGTGCAGGTGGCCGGTCGTGCCGGCCGCGGTGAACATAAAGGCGATGTCTATTTACAGACCCTGCGTCCTGATCATCCGCTGCTGAGCACCCTGGTCGAGCAGGATTATCGTGCCTTTGCCCGGCAAACCTTAAAAGAACGTCAGGCCGCCCTGCTGCCCCCGTTTCGCTATACCGCCCTGATTCGCTGCGAATCCAAAAGTCAGGAGCAGAACCAGCAGTTTTTACAGCAACATGCCCAGTGGCTGCGAGAAAATTCTGAACAGTTAATTGATATCTGGGGACCGATTCCGGCGCCAATGGAACGCAAGGCCGGCCGCTATCAGGCGCATCTGGTGCTGTTGTCGCAAGATCGCGCCCGTTTACATTTTTATCTACGTGCATGGTGGCAAAATATGTTGCATCACAAGCCATCAAATATGAAACTTAGCTTAGATATAGACCCTCAGGAATTCAGTTAACCACTGACTTTGGCTGCAGCCTGAGGGCACCATAACTCCTAGGATTGTCGATGTCGTTACTGCTGCAAATCACCCTGTTTCTGGGTGCCTCTTTATTACTGGTTCCGCTGCTCAAGCGTTTTGGGATTGCCACCGTACTCGGCTATCTGTTTACCGGTATTTTATTGGGCCCGAGTGTGTTCAATATCGCCAGCGACCCGGAAGCCATTCAGGAACTGGCTGAATTTGGCGTCATTTTACTGATGTTCATTATTGGTCTGGAACTCAGACCCCAGCGGCTCTGGCAAATGCGTCAGTCGATTTTTGTCATGGGCAGCGCGCAGGTGGCCGTCACTGGCCTGTTACTGGCGATTCTGGTGTTTTTCAGTTTGCAGCAGCAGATTGCCGCCAGCCTGATTATTGGTTTTGCCCTGGCCCTGTCCTCAACCGCCTTTGTGCTGCAACTCTTGAATGAAAAACAGCAACTGAACAGCAGTTATGGCCAGCAGTCTTTTTCAATTCTGCTATTTCAGGATATCGCCGCCATTCCATTAATTGCAATTATTCCCTTGCTGGCCGGTACTGAATCGACTCATCATGGGCTGGCCTATTTCGCCGCGATTTTAGCCACCTTTAGCGGGCTGTTTTTATTTAGCCGTTATCTCATGCGCCCGTTTTTCCGTTTTGTTGCCAAAACCGGCGCGCATGAGCTGATTACCGCGGTCGGCCTGTTTATTGTGCTGGCCGTGGTCTGCCTGATGGATGTCTTGGGGATTAGCACCACGCTTGGCGCCTTCCTGACCGGGGTGCTACTGGCCGATTCCGAATTCCGACATGAACTGGAAGCCAGTATTGCACCGTTTAAAGGACTATTGCTCGGCCTATTTTTCATGACCGTGGGGATGACCACTCAGATGTCCCTGCTGATCGACAGTCCACTGTTCATTCTCGGCGGCGCCTTAATACTGCTGTTGGTGAAATTTATTTCCCTGACCGCAATTGCCCGGTATTTTAAATATTCCTGGCAAAACAGTTTGCTACTGGCCACCTGTCTGGCGCAAGGCGGTGAATTTGCCTTTGTGGTGTTACAGGTTGCCTTAACAGAAAAAGTGGTGGCACAGGCCATTTTAGAGCCGATTACCCTGATGGTGACCCTGTCGATGGTGCTAACCCCGGTGCTGTACTGGTTCATGACCAGCCAGGTGATTCCGCGTCTGAATCAGGACAAGACGCCGGAATATGACCAGATTCCCGATGCGCATCCAGCGCTGATTATTGCCGGTTTTGGCCGGGTTGGGCAGATTATTGCACGGGTGGCCTATTTGCAGCACCTACCCTATACCGCCATTGACAGCAACCTGGATAAAGTTGATTTTGTGCGCAATTATGGCGGTAAAGTCTATTATGGCGATGCCACCCAGCCCGATATTTTACGTGCTGCGGGGATTGAACATGCCAAGACCTTTATTCTGGCCATTGATGATATTGAAGACTCGATGAATGTGGCCCGGCATATCCGCCTGAATTATCCGCAGCTCAAACTGCTGGTGCGTGCCCGTGACCGCCATCATGTGCATTTATTGCGGGATTTAGGCGTTGAACACATCTGGCGTGAAACCTATTTATCTTCTTTAGGCATGGCCTATTGCGCGCTACGCGACCAGGGTATTGCTGAAGAAGATGCTTACAAGAGTATCGAATTGTTTCGCAGTTATGATGAAAAATTACTGGCCCAGCAGCAGAATATTTATACCGATGAGCAAAAAATCTATGAAACTCATCGCAATGCACTGGCCGAGCTGGAGCACCTGTTCGAGAATGATGCTCAGGTCCGGGAAAGCCCGACCGGTGTAGATTTAAAGCGTTCACTACAAAACCATCATATTGATGTAACACGTAATGAATCAAACTGACTTGTGATTTACAATATCATCACCATTAATGCAGGGTTATGGAGAATTTTATGTCTGATTTACGCCAACGCTTTTTTATTGAAGATAGCCCTGTCCGCGGTGAGATTGTTCATCTTGAAGAAGCCCTGCAAACCATTTTGGCCCAACGTGACTATGCGCCTGCCATCCAGGTCCTTTTGGGAGAAATGCTCAGTGCCACCGCTTTGCTGGCCAGTACCTTAAAAATTAAAGGTCGGATTAGCCTGCAAATTCAGGCCAGCGGCACCTTTAAATGGGCAATGGCCGAATGTAATCATCTGGGTGAAATTCGTGCTTTGGCAGATTATGAACCAGATCCACATTTCCAGCAGGCTGAAGACAGCAGCACGGTACTCAAAACCCTGGTCAATCCGGTGCTGTTTATTAATATTGAACCGGAATTTGGTGAGCGTTATCAGGGTATTGTGCCTTTAGACAAGCCAAATCTGGCCGGCTGCCTGATGCAATACTATGATTTATCTGCACAAATTCCCACCCGTATTGTACTGGCCAGCAACGACCAGCGTTCTGGCGGCTTGCTGATTCAGCTGTTACCGCGAAATAGCGAAGAAGAACAGCAACGTGTAGATGAAGATTTATGGCCACGTCTGACCATGCTGACCGAAACCCTGAAAACCAGCGAACTGACCGATCTGGAAGTTCAGGAAGTATTGTACCGTCTGTACAACGAAGAAGAAGTACGGCTGCCAGAAGTTGAACATCTTAAATTTGGCTGTACCTGTTCCAAAGAACGCTGTGCTACGGCACTGACCCAGATTGGGGCCAATGCAGTACGCGAAACCTTGGAACATCAAAACCCGATTGTGATGGATTGCCAGTTCTGTAATGCACGTTATCAGTTTACTGCAGAAGAAGCACTTGGCCTGTTTGGTGAACACCTAAGCTAGGCCGCAAGATTCAAGATTACCAAGAGATCAAACCGGAGAACGGTTTGGTCTCTTTTTTTATGTTCAGTTTCATACGTTTATTCAAGCTTTTTGCGCTGTAGATATAGCTTCAAATAGCGCACGCTTTTTACTGAACTCAGCATCAATCTCGCTCAAGCTGTTACTCATCTTTTTTAAGCGACTGGGTTACACAAACCGTACCGCTTTATTCATCTAGCGCAAGCACACATTCTTTGTATAACCTGACTGATGAATTCAAGCGTGTGCAATAGTTGCAACTATTTAGTGGTTTCTCATCTTATTGTGATCTCTTTCACTTATTATTTCATTGATTTAACAGTATTTTCTTCTATAAAATTAGGCACTTTACTCTAATTTTAATAACGCGCATGGCGTTGGGGATAATAATCATGAAAAAGGGGTTTACAGGGATTGTTGCTGGATTGCTTTTGGCAACAGTTTCAGGCGTATCTTTCGCAGAGAATGATCCATTGGTGGGGAAATGGAAAACAATTGATGACCGTACCAGTTATTCCCGTGCCGATGTCGAAATCCGTAAAAAGCCAGATGGCACCTATGAAGGTATTATTGTTGAAACCCGCAACATTCCGGGCGCAGAAAAAATGAATATTTGCCACCAATGTCCGGGTCAACTTAAAAACAAACCGTTTATCGGCTTGCCATTTATCTGGGGCTTTAAGCAGGATCCAAAAAACCCGTTACAGTTTGTGCAAGGCAGTGTACTCGACCCGATTGGCGGCAAAGTCTATAAAGGCAAGGCACGCCTAAGTGCCAACGGTAAACGCCTGACCTTACGCGGCTATGTCGGTGTTTCCGTGATTGGTCGTAGCGTGACCTGGATTAAATACTGATTCTTCAACAGGTTTACAAGAGGCTTCTACGGAAGCCTTCATTTTATCTTAATGATATGGACATAATTTGAAACAATATAGTTGCTCTACCCTCTGTCCGTCCCTCTCGAAAGCCTGAATAATGAATAAAATTTAAACAGTTTATTTAAACTGGAGATTAGCCAAAAGTAGGCCTGCTGAGCGTCCTTGGTGCCAGCAAAATGGCGAAAAAGCAAGCAAGGCTACGTTTCAAGCACAAAGGAATACCAAACAAAACAGCCAAATGCTGAAATATGGTTTTAAATAAAATTAATCCTTCAGATAAAACAACAAGAGCGCAGCGCATAGACCCGAAATTACGTTAGAACAACCCATGCATCTGCTCTTCCTTGTTTTAACAAGTTCAAGCTAAAAGGAGTAAGCCATGACCACGATCCAATATCGCGAAAACTCCCAGTCTGGTCGCCCACAAGCTGAAATTATAGATGAGCGCGTATCTTTTGATTTAGAGCATTTTGCTGAAGCTTGTGGTCAAAGCCCGGAATGGGTATTACAGCTTTTAGAATATGACATTCTCCCTTCACGTCCGGAAGAACGGATTCACCAGTTTTTTGGGGAAGATGTCTCTCGTGCCCGCCAGGCCTATCGCCTGCAACGTGATTTTAATGCCAGCTTTTCTGCCGTCGCCATGATGCTCGACCTGATTGATGAGCTGCAAAATTTGCGCAAAGAAGTCAAACATCTGCATTTAAGACAAAGCTAGGCACCACGCCATTTACTCTCTACAGGGAAATCTGCGTATTTCCCTCTCTTTATTTTTGGGAAAATAGACGGTCGCAATGAAAACAAAAGAATGCAACAAAAAGGTCAAACTCATGTTCCCGGAGTTTCGGGAATTAATGCAACAACTGCGCGAAGACAACCCACATTTTGCGCGCCTGTTTGAAGATCATGAACATCTGGACCGGAAAATCAGCCAGCTCGAGCTTGATCCGGTTCATCAGATTAATGATGATATCGAGGCGCTGAAACGCAAAAAATTAAAACTGAAAGATCAGATTTATCAGCTTTTGCAGCAGGCCCAGCAAAATCCTTCATCTTCACCTTAACCGGTTTTTATTGCAGTGCGATGAAATCTGCACGCTGCCCGAAAGAAAGCAGATGCTTTCTTTCGGGCAGGCAAATGAAGGCTGCATTATTTTGGTTTAAGCTGAGAATCTCGAAGAGCGTTCTGACCTTCCGGCAGTAATGGCTTGCCAGGCACATAATCCAGAAACCAGAACAGGTCCATCCGGGTCCGATCCGGCCGCTGCGAAAGCATGTCCAGTACGCTTTTTTCACCGCGTCCCACCATATGTCGCCGATAAAAATAATACAGCAGCAACAAAGTGGTAATAAGCATGGTGCCAAGCATCACCCAGAAGGCATAGGGTGAATCCAGCCCCGGAATCATCACGAAATTCATGCCATAAATTCCGGTTAACAGGGTTAAGGGTGCAAACACCGCGGTAATAATCGCCAGAATCCGCATATTTTCATTGGTCTGGTTGGCAATGGCAGAAAAATGCAGGTCAATGGCCGCCTGAATGGCACTTCTTAAACGCAAGGTATGTTTCTGGATGCGGGCCACATGGCTGCTTAAGTCATCTACCCGCACCAGCATGATTTCCTGTTTTTCACTGCGTTTCTTGCCTTTTAAATGCAGATAGTTTTCGACAATTTCATCGCGCAGTTCCTGCAAGGTATCAATCTGTTCTTCACACAGATTTTCCACATGCTGAAATGCCATATTTTCCTGTAGCAACTGATGCCACTGGTTAAAACGGCGATGGCCCTGCAACAGCTCACGCTGCCAAAACTCGACCCGGCGGGTTAAAGGATGACGCAGGTTTAAATAGTCATCGACCATACTGTTCAGTAAACGTAAGGCCAAATCTAGAGGCGAGGTCGCCAGTTTTTTTGGTTTATTCTGCTCTTCAGCCGGCCGGCTTAAAATGGTATCTAAACGGGCAATATAATTTTCGATGGCTTTATTGCCCTGCTCACTCACCGTAATAAGCACCTGCGGGGTCAGAATAAAACTGACCGGTGTGGTGCTTAAGCCAAACACATGCTCATGCGCTTCGTCATTAAAGTTATGAATCTGGTCATCCGGAGTAATCAGTTTGCGGAAAATCAGCAGGTCATAATCTTCCAGACTGTCGAAATTACAGGGATGTTCCAGATTTAAAATATCTCACAGATGATATTCATTCAGCCACAACTGGGTGTGCTGAAATACCTGTTGCTACCACTGTTCCGGATGCTGGCGTACATCTTCCCGGGTATAGTCCAGCCAGATAAATTCCGCCTCGGCGGCCGGCTCCCGATGCAGAAATAACTGTTGTGTGGTGTCATGAAGGGAAAAATAATACTGTTGCATCCGCGTGCATCCACATTCCTGTCATTTTATTTTGCGATCATGCCATAAAAAAGCCCGCTTCATAAAGCGGGCTTTTTCAATTCATCAGGGCCTGAAATTAAGCCTGATCAATGTCTTTCATGGTTAACTTGATACGACCACGGTTGTCGACATCTGCAACCTGGACTTTCACTTCCTGGCCTTCTTTCAGTACGTCAGTCACGTTGGCTACACGCTCATTTGAAATTTGAGAAATGTGCAGCAGACCATCTGTACCTGGCATGATGTTTACGAAGGCACCGAATTCAACAATACGGATTACTTTACCGGCGTAGATTTTGCCTGGTTCAACTTCAGCAGTTAAAGCCTGAATTTTGGCAATAGCCGCTTGTGCAGCTGCTTTGGTTTCACCAAAGACGCGAACGGTACCGTTGTCTTCAATATCAATTGCCGCTTTGGTTTCTTCAGTGATTTGACGAATGGTTGCACCGCCTTTACCAATCACGTCACGGATTTTGTCCGGGTTGATGGTAATGACCTGGAAGGTAGGCGCATGCATTGAAATTTCTGGACGTGCACGTGAAATCACTTTGTTCATTTCGTTCAGGATGTGCATACGACCGGTATAAGCCTGGTTCAATGCCACTTCCATGATCTCTTCAGTGATCCCTTCGATTTTGATGTCCATTTGCAGCGCAGTAATACCGTTGGCAGAACCGGCAACTTTAAAGTCCATGTCGCCCAGGTGGTCTTCGTCACCCAGGATGTCAGAAAGCACTGCGAAACGCTCGCCTTCTTTGACCAGACCCATCGCAATACCCGCAACTGGTGCTTTTAGTGGAACACCGGCATCCATCAGTGACAGAGATGCACCACATACAGACGCCATAGAAGATGAACCGTTCGATTCAGTAATGTCCGATACAATACGGATTACGTACGGGAAGCGGTCAGCAGCTGGAAGAACCGCTTGTACACCACGACGTGCCAGACGACCGTGACCGATTTCACGACGTTTAGGACCAGACTCACGACCCGTTTCACCAACCGAGTAAGCCGGGAAGTTGTAGTGCAACATGAAGTTGTCAGTTTTGGTTCCAGCCAGGGTATCAACCATTAATGCATCACGGGTGTTACCAAGAGTCGTTGTTACCAACGCCTGTGTTTCACCACGGGTGAACAGCGCAGAACCGTGAGCACGATCAAGAACGCCCACCTGTACATCTAACGCACGTACAGTTTTGGTGTCACGACCATCAATACGCGGCTTACCAGACAGGATGTTGTCACGTACAGTGCGGTATTTCAGATCTTCAAACAGTTCATTCAGGTCATCTGCGATGCCATCTACATCTTCTTCAGGTACGAACTGCGCAACCGCCTCTGCTTGCAATGCATCCAAAGCAGCATAACGGTCTTGTTTGATTGCAATGGTATAGGCTTCAGAGATTTTCGCTTCAAACGCTTCTTTTAATTTCGCGCGAAGGTCTTCATTTTTCTCTGGTGCAGTCCAGGTTGACTCAGTTGCGCCAGCCGCTGCTGCAAATTCATTAATCGCCTGAATCGCAATTTGCATTTCGTCATGACCGAATAACACTGCGCCCAGCATCTGGTCTTCAGACAGTTCTTTCGCTTCAGACTCAACCATCAGTACTGCAGCTTCTGTACCTGCAACCACGAGGTCAAGGTCAGACTGTGCCAGCTGTTCGTGGTTCGGGTTCAGGATGTATTCACCGTTGATTAAACCCACACGTGCTGCACCAATTGGGCCACGGAACGGTGTACCCGCAATTGCCAGTGCTGCTGAAGTACCTAACATGGCAGCAATATCCGCTTCCATGGTTTTGTCAGAAGAGACAACTGTTGCTGTTACCTGGATTTCGTTGTAATAACCTTCCGGGAACAATGGACGAATTGGACGATCAATAAGACGTGAAATTAAAGTTTCTGCCTCAGACGCACGGCCTTCACGTTTGCCATAACCACCCGGAATACGGCCAGCAGCGTATTGCTTTTCTTGATAGTTTACGGTTAGTGGGAAAAAGTCCTGACCGGCTTTTGCTGTTGGCTGTGCAACTACCGCCACCAGTACCGATACACCACCCATGGTGATTAAAACCGAGTTGGCCTGACGTGCAACACGACCGGTTTCCAGTACCACGTTGTACTGACCATATTGGAATTCTTTACGAATAATATTAAACATTGACATGTATTTTTGTTTCCTGATTTTATTCTAGTGGAGACCCCTAAGGTTTGGCATTCACGACTCAGGTTCAAGTAAATGACAAAGCTTAGAAGCCGACCTCACTAGAAATATAGGTTTTTTAAACACAAAGAAGGAGCGAAACAATCGCCCCTTCTTAATTACCCGGTCAACGCCGGGTACACTTTAGTTTTCAGACATACAGCGCAACGCATGCAATAACCCGAAAATAAAAGTCTAAATCGAATTAACGACGTAAACCTAAAGCACCGATCAACGCAACATAACGACCGTGATCTTTACCGTTTAAGTAGTCTAATAATTTACGACGTTGGTTAACCATACGGATCAGACCGCGACGGCTATGGTGGTCGTGTTTGTGCTCTTTGAAGTGACCTTGTAAGTCATTGATTTGAGCAGTTAAAAGAGCTACTTGAACTTCTGGTGAACCAGTGTCGTTTTCAGCACGAGCAAATTTAGCGATGATCTCTGCGCGATCTGCGTTTGTTAAAGCCATTCGATTTCTCCGAGATGCTTATAAAATACCTTGATAAAAATCAAACCGATGTCAAGCATCTGTCTGACTGCCGTGCATCACTACAGCAAGTGCATTATTTTAAGACAAAACCGCTTAAATTGCAAAACACAACGCGAAAAAGCCATGAATTATCCGATGCGATGTCACATGAATGATGCAGCGTCTACCCGGAGGATTGATTCTATTCTTGACATCCTCACCCACCTGAAAGGAGGGTGATTCCTACTGCTAGACGCTTATGCCCAAGCGCAAGTATGTTCTTGGCGGAGTTTAAATCGCGTTGATTTACACTTCCGCATTCACATTTCCATACTCTTATTCGCAAATCTATCTTTCGGACTACTTGCGGTGATTGCACCGCAGCTCGAACAGGTTTGGGTTGTGAATCTCTCGTTGACTTCCTCAAACATGACCCCTGCGTTCTCGCATTTATACTTGAGCATGGTTTTGAGTGCTAAAAATCCTGTATCTAAAACAGATTTCGCCATTTTAGTTTTTACAAGTTTGTTCGCACTTAGATCACCAACGACAATCAGTGCATTGTCTTTCACCAGCTGGGTGCTAGCCTTGTGCAAATGGTCTTTACGACAGTTTGCAATCTTGGCGTGTAATGCACGGACACGCTTTTTATTTCTCGCTCTCTGAGCAATCCCTAATTTCTGTTCATATTGATGGTAGAACTTGGGATTGGAAATGATCGTACCATCTGAACAAGTAGCAATATCTTTTAAGCCTAGATCAATACCCACGGCTTTTGTGGCGGTAGGTTTGTCTTGTTTGGGTGAATCAACCACTAAGCAGACATACCAACGTCCACGACTATCCTCTACAAATGAGCCTGTTTTAATGCTGTATTTCGATAGTCCGTAACGATCCCATAGCTTAAATTGATGCTTGCCATACTGAACGTATCCATCGGCATATTTAATAGCGACCTTTTTAAAGGGTATCCAACCTAGTGATCTTCTTGCTGATTTCTTATTACTGACACGCCATCTCAATTTTGATTTTTTGAACTGTTTTCTGCGAGTGACCAATTCTTCTGTTACAGCCTGAATGGTTTGGCTATGAAGATTACATTCCTTTGATGCGCCTTTCGTGTATTTAGCAATATCGTATGCTGAAAAGAATTGTTGTTTGCGCTGTAGGTGTTTGAAACACAAATCATTGACATAGTTCCAGACAAAATTAACTTCAGATGCCAATTGGTCTAGCACCTTACAATGTTTGTCTTTTATACGTAATTTAAGTGTTTTCATGGGCTTATATTAGCTCATATTAGGCTTGAAATATTGTTTTTTAGCAATTAAACGACATTTCATGTCGTGTCGCTTATATCTCTGACTGAAAGACAGAAGTTTACGCTCCATTTGATAAAACACCGAGTAGAAGCCCAAGATGATCAAACGCAAATAAGCCCAAGTGGAATAAAAATAGCCCGGGAATAAATTCCCGGGCTATTTTTTGCGCTGTAGTTTCTTCTTTTTTCGTTGTTCTAATTTTATTTATTGTGATGTATAGCGAGGCTTTGGCCTTCTTCTAATCAACATTCCCTGTTTTAATTGGCTTTCCTTATGTGATAGATTTTGCCACAAGCCCTTGGGGAAAGAAGCAGATAATTACCTCTCTCCTTGTACGTTTTCGCTTACGTCGATGAATGACGCTTCATTTTTTTGATTTTGAACTGCCAATAAAAAAGCCCTGTAGTCTCTCCCAAAACTACAAGGCTTAGCGGCTGTAAGTTTCCTCTTTTTTTCACCTACTTCAATGTAAGCTCGCTGTCTCTCGACTTTCTTATTCTGGTTTTGCGATTTTCCTCAACTTTCCGTGTTGAGCTTTTGTGTGAAGTCATCTTCTCAAAAACTCAGGCAAAGCTCTATGCGCAAATTTCTCGAATCGTTGTAAGCATTTTCTTACAACGGCCGGGTTTATTTATGCCAACTTTATAATGACAAATGTTCATTTACTTTTTCTAACACACCACTGTTACGGCTGGTTTTCACGGTTAAGGCCTGTACCAGCGCCTGCCGGTCTGCCAGTAAACTCACCACCGATTTGGCCCGGGTAATGGCGGTATAGATCAGTTCCTTGCTCAGCAGATTCTGCGCGGCCTGATCCAGCACCACCGCCACATGCTGAAACTCCGAACCTTGAGATTTATGAATGGTCAGAGCAAATGCGGTTTCAATATTTTTTGGCAAGCGTGTGGCTGGCACCCATTTATCCAGACTCGGGAAATACACTTCAAACTGCCGGTTGCCCTCACGCAGACGTTGCAGACACAGGCCAATATCACCGTTGGACAGGCCGAGCTGATAGTCGTTATAGGTCATCATTACCGGCCGGCCGACATACCAGTCGCCCTGCTTGGCCACGTCCAGAGCCAGTTGCTGCAACAAACGCTGCTCAATCTGCATGTTCAGCTGTTGCAAGCCCAAGCCACCATGCCGAATTGCAGTCAGAATCCGATACTGGTCAAAGGCTTTCACCACCTGCGCCACCACCGAGTCCGGATCATCAGCCTGTAAATACTGTTTTAGGCTGTGCACATAGCCCTGATAGCCCAGCATCAGTTTGTCATAATAGCCCTGCCCGGCTACGGGATCGGGCGCTTCATCGGGTAAATATTCCAGTTGCAGTACATCGGCCATATCCGGCGTTAAAGTTACGGCCTGTAATTCACCCGGCTGTACCAGCTGTGCGGCAAACTGCTGCAAGATTTGCACGGCCGGCTGTTCAGCCGTTTGCTGCTGAATAAAGCGGGCCATTTCACCAATTAAGGCACCGGCTTTAAAACGGCGACTGGTGACCAGATGCACATGATTATCTGCCAGTGCCGGCACCTGCTGTAAATCGGCCAGCACCGAACCAACATCGACCGACGCCAGCTGCTGCGCATCCCCAAGTAAAATCACCCGGGTCTGTTCAGCAATGGCATTGAACAGCATGCTGGCCAGATTCAGGTCCAGCATGGAAGCTTCATCAATCACAATCAGGTCATAAGGCAACGGCTGCCGGGCATGAAAACGTGGCTGCTGCCGGTTGCCAAGGCCCAAAAGCCGGTGGATGGTAATCGGGGTCAGGCGTTTGAGATCGTCACTGACCAGATTGGCAATTTTCGGATCATCAAAGGAATTCTGTAGCGCTTCTTTCATACGCTGCGCGGCTTTTCCGGTCGGGGCCGCCATGGCAATCCGGATCTCCGGCAAGGCTTGGTTCAGCACGGCAATAATCCGCGCCAAAGTATAGGTTTTACCGGTGCCCGGGCCGCCCGTAATCAGGTTAAAGGCGGTCGTCGCGGTCATTTTTAAGGCCTGCTGCTGGTGCTGGTCTTCCAGTAAATGCAGATAGTCCGACACATCTACCGCCGTAACAACTTGCTGTTTTAAGCGTGCCACCTGCTGTGCCAGCGCCGACTCCAGCGCCCAATATCGGTACAGGTATAAATGCTGCTGGTCATAAATAAACGGCGCCACCGAACCCGGTTCAGAACCGGAGCCGACCAGATTGGCCAACGCTGCCACCTGTTCGGCAGAGGCGGCTATACAGCTGTCACCATTGAGAGTAGCCTCCAGCAACTGCGCGATGATTTTAGCGGAATCTTCTCGCTTTTCCGCCTGAAAAAAAGGCGCCTGTAAAAGATAGTTACTCCAAAGCGCAAACCATGCCGGGGTTTGGGTTTCAGGCGTTGCTGCTAAAACTGTCCGCTGGTTGTCCACACTATTATCCTCAAAGTTATCCACATGCTAAATCATTCTTTCTTTAAATGTTATTAAATGATTTAGGCAATTTTCCCCAGTTGATCGACAGTTGGATTCCCCAACAGTGCATCCAGTCGCAAAATAAACTCGACCGGCGGTTTCCAATGGTACACGCCCTGCCCGGCCTGACCATTCATGCCGCGCAAATACAAATAGCTGGCCCCACCTAAATGTTGATAAATATCGTAATTTTCCAGATGGACTTTCAGGTAGCGATGCAGGGCCACCAGATACAGACCGGCCTGCAGCCAGTAACTGGACTGTGACATGCTGGCCTGCACCGAGGCCGCCTGATAATGCGACTGATCGGCGCCTAAAAAGTTGCTTTTATAATCGGCAATATGGTAACGGTGGCCATCAAAATACACCAGGTCAATCGAACCGGTTAAATAGCGCGCCGAATTGGCATCATGAAAATCCAGCATCTGAATGCCATATTCATCAAACAGCTGATGAATCCGCTTGATCGCCAAGACCTGATCGGACAAGGACAGATAAAACGGAAATTCTGCCAGATGCTGCTCGGGCGCCAGCTGTTTTAACTGAAAGCCCGGATGCAGCGGTGTACTCAGCACATCCAGCAGCCAAGCCGACAGCCAGCTCAGCAAGATGTCCTCCGTATGTTCCGGATATTCCTGACTAAACTTGTCCTGCAGCTCCTGCCACAAAGAAGGATAATCATTTTTAAAACGGCGCTGGATTTCCAGCGGCCAGTCCTGCTGATCCTGAAAATCAATGTGTTCAAAAATCTCATGCAGGAAATTACCGGCCAGCGTACCCATCGGGAACTGGCGTTTAATCCAGGCAATCGGCTGATTCAGGATGTCGACATCAGCCACCGCTACTGGCTGATGCAGTTCATCAGAGGCACTGCTGTGCTGCTCAATATGAGCCGCCAGCGCATCAATCGCCTGTTTACGGCTTAAATGCTGGGCCAGAGCACTGAAACTGGTTTTACTGCGCGGATAAAAACGCTGCTGCGGGAAAGTCTTTGCCGTTAATGGCAGCGTCTGCTCATGCTGCTGCAGCTTCAGCCTTGGCGGCTTTTCAGTCAGCAACGCTTCATCGCCACAATGCGGATGCTGGAAAACGTCGCTGCCCTGACCGCGCCAGAAGGCCAGACCGGAGCAGGATTTTCCGCTCTGATCCTGCAAAATGGCATAGACCCGATGGCTGGCCCGGGTCAGTGCCACATACCACAAACGGCGTTGCTCAGCTTCGGCCCGGAGCTGATGCTGCTGTTGATCCTCTGCACTGAGCAAGGCTGCTGCATTTACCGCAATCAGACGCTGCTGCTCGGTTTGACCGGTCAGCGGATTGACCGCCTGAATGGTCGAAAAATTCAGGGTTTTGTTGACCTCACGAAAATCCTTATCCGCCCCCAACAAGAACACCACTTTAAACTCCAACCCTTTGGACTGGTGGATGGTCATCAACTGTACCCCGGCGGCATTGGACAGTTTTCGCTCCAGTTCCCACTCGCGTTCACTTGGCGCCTGCAACTGTTTTAAATACCACTGATACAGGGTTTGTGCGCCCTGATAATGTTCGCTGTGCTGGCTAAGCAGTTCGCTTAAATGGCGCAGATTGACCACCACCCGTTCATTGTCACGGCTGTGGTGGGCGACCAGATTCTCCCAGACCTGAAACAGGTTCAGGGCATATTGCCAGGCACTTAAAAAGCCTTTTTCAAACCAGATGCTGCGGATGCCGTCAAAATCATCCATAAACTGGCTCAAGCCGGCCGGATGGGCTTCCAGTTCCAGTAAGCGCTGTAAATTAAAATTCAGCAGGCGGCTTAACAAGGCTCTTTTGACTTTGGCTTCATCATAAGGATGCATAATTGCGGTCAGCACCGCCCCCACATCTTTGGCGATCTGGCTGTCAAACACACTGCGTTTGGATGGACGGTTCACCCGAATCCCGAGCCGCTCCAGTTCATACTGCACCTTGTCCAGCCCGTCATGGTTTTTGGACAGCACCGCAATATCATCTTCAATTAGCGGGCTGCGCTCCTGACCATTGTGCAGATAGATTTGCTGCTGCGCCGCCTGATTTAAAAGCGCCCGGATTTTCCAGGCCACCTGCAATGCTTCATTATTTTTGTCTTCCAGCATTAACCAGCGTAAAGGCTGCCGGTTCTCCCCTTGCCCGTCAATTAAGGCCGGATGGGGACGAGGTCCGGCTTCTACCAGGCTATATTGCACCTCTTCACCAAAATCTATTTGGCGCTGGAACAAGGCGTCCACCACTTCCACCAGAGCCGGAATAGAACGATGATTGTATTTCAGGCTATACAGGCGCCCCTGTTTGGCCTGCACATCGGCCCGGGCCTTGTTATAGGTCAGCATATCACCGCCGCGGAAACCGTAAATGGCCTGTTTTGGATCACCCACCATAATCATGCAGCCCTGCTGATAATAGCGGGCATGACGCCAGATACTGGCCAGCATACTGTCCTGATCCTGGTTTGTATCCTGAAATTCATCGACCAGAATCAACGGATATTTACTGTGCACAAACTGGGCAAAACGCAGTCCCTGCTCGCCCTGCAAGGCTTCCGACAGGCTGCGGATCTGCTGGGCAAAGGTGGTTTCACCTTTTTGCTGCAACACCTGTGGCAGGCGTTTTTTCACTTCGCGGCTTAAATAGTATTTGAGATAGGCATCCAGCAGCTCTAAATCCAGTTGCAGCTGCTGCAACTGCTGGCAGAAGGCTTTTAGCCGTTGAATCACCGCATGCTGTTCAAACTGCGTCAGCACCTCGTCCGGACATTTGTTCAGCACTTTTTTGGTGGATAAATCGGTACACAGCTTTAAGGTTTTTTCAAAATGTGGTGCAAACAAGGCATAGCCACGTTGCTGGGACAACGCCTTTAGTAATGCCGGCAAAGCCTCGCATAAGGTGTGTTGCATCAGCTGATTGGTGCGCCACTTTTTCCCAACCAATGCAGCGTACTGGCCCTGCTCCAGATAATAGTCGCTTAGGCTGTCGACATCAGCCAGATCCAGCTGCAACAACTCATCAATGGCTGCTTCAAACTGGTTTAAATCCAGTTCGGGCGCCGGTACTTCACGAAACTGGGCCGAGGCAAAATTCAGGGTATTTTCAACAATACCCACATAGGCGTCGACATGCTTGAGTTTCTTTTGCAACAGCAGATAATTCACCACCTGCTGTGGCTGGGCCTGCAGCCATTGCCGCAGCACATCATGAATCAGCTGATGCACATAACTTTTGGCATCATCAGTAATATCGGCGCGTTCAATCTTGCCACATTCAAAACTGAATTCTCGCAACAACTTCTGGCTAAAACTGTCTAAGGTACCCACAAACAGTTCATCCAGCTGGTCAATCACCAGCTTGAGCCGGTCACGGGCAAAGTCCGGTTTGGCAGCATAATCCGCCAGCACTTTTTGCAATAGCGGATCGGACTCAGTCTGGGCCTTGGCTTGCAGTTCGGCTTCAGTATAGGACTGGCACTGTTCAAAATAACGTAGGGTTTCAACCAGACGTGCACGAATCCGGCTTTTCAGCTCGGCCGCGGCGGCACGGGTAAAGGTGGTCGCCACCACCTGATGGGGTAAATAGGCTTCCAGAAAAATCCGCACAATCAGGCTGGATAAGGTATAGGTCTTGCCGGTGCCAGCCGAAGCTTCAATCCAGTGCAGCCCCTTGAACTGCATGTCGGTAATGGGCTGGAAAGATAGTGGCGAAGAATGTGGAGTAGCGGCCATCATTTACTCCTCAAGCGTCTGCTGGTGCCAGAAAATCGGCTGGTATAAATCATAGGAAAACTGTTCACAGGCATGCGCCAATAATAAACTGGCATCCTGCTCCTGCAAAATAAACTGCCAGTCACGATGATGCTTGCAGGCTTCGTTGTCGGCCACCGAAAAGGCACTAAACTGGCCCGAATCATTCCAGTCCTTATACAAGCCATCCAGATCTTTCAGCTGCATACGCTGTTCGGCATCGGGTTCCCATTCATGCTGCTTGCCTTTTTCCGCCACTTTCAGCAGCAAGGCCGATGGCAGCACCAAAGGCTGGCGCTGGCCATAGTCCCAAGCCTTAAACCAGTGTTCCAGCCACTGTCTGGCCTGATTGGAACTGACTCCTTCACAGCAGACGGTATCATCACTAAATACCACAATCCGCTGATGCTGCTGGCCACCATCGCCCAGATTCAGATAGGCCAGCCAGAGCAGATATTCCAGCCAGAGTGCGGTACGGCGTTTGGCACGCGCACTGGACGCTTCCAGACTAACCCAGCGCTCGGCGCCCTGTTTTGGCAGGGTCAGGCGGATGTGCAAGTCAGGACGCACTTTCCAGACCTGTCGGGTGATAGTCGTTTCACTCGGTGCATAGTGCTGCAAGCGGGCCTGTAGCTGCTGCTGTTCGACCAGACTCATGGTCCAGCTGCCTTCACGAATTTTGCCAATCGGCAGGCGGTCTTGTAACAGCGCCGGATCGGGCGTGTTGTGCTGCTGCTTCAGAAAGTCGCGGATGGTATAACGGCCCAAACCATCCAGCAATAACGGCTCGGCCTGATCGCTGCGCTGTTCCGGACGCAGGTTTTCCACCCCGACACTTTTTAAATACAGCCGCGCCGGGAAAATCATGTCCTGAATCCATTGCTGGCTGTCCAGCACCTGCAAATCCTGGGTCAATAAAGGATAAGGCTGATTGGCCCAGTGACTGCGCTGCCCACCCGGCTGACGAATCTGCTGTGCCACTGCATACCACTGGTCCTGAAAACGGATGATCTCGCTGGATTCAAAACCGAGCGGATCAAACGGCTGTAAACGGTGCACACAGTACAGCTGACGCAACTGCTCCGGCACCTCAATCCCGTCAATACTCACGGTCTGGTTCAGCGCAGACTCGGGCTGCGGCGCGGCAACAATCAGCGCCAGATGCTGAATCAGCTCCTGCAAGATGCTGGACGGATCACGCACCTGCCCGTCATTGACATCAAAGCCGTTATAAAACAGCCAGACCTTGTCCTGCGCCAATAGCAGTGCATCCAAAAATGCACCCTGATCATCTTCCAGACGTGAGCGGTCACCCAGTTGCGGTTTCAGCAACTGCATTAAATCGAATGGCAGCTGCACATTACGATTCGGGAATTTGCCACTGTCCAGATTCAGCATCACCACCAGTTTATACGGCAGCGGACGCAGCTGGCCCAGCTGGCAAAAGGTAATCTGGCCGCTTGGTTCAGCCTGTTCCAGTTGTGCTGCCAGCTGTGCTTCAATTTCTTCCAATATATACGGCAAAGGCAGACTTAAGGCCGCCAGTGCATGCCGGTCCTGCTCATCATAATAGCTGGCCAAAGTCAGCATACGGTATTGCTTTTTAATGATTTTATAGACGTTTTCCAGCGCGGTGACACCAGCTGCGCTAAACTCGTCAATGTCTTGCATTAAGCGTTTTAGCCACTGTTCGGCCCGCGTGTTCTCGCCGCGTTCATGCGCAATCATCCAGTGCCGGCGCTCGGCCAGGTCCTGATAAATCTGGATCAGTTTGGCAATCAGTTCAAAATCGGCCGGCATTACCTCGGCAAAACACAGCGTATCCTGAAACAGGGTATGTTCCGGAATGGCCAGCCCCAGCGCCAGACGATCCAGCGCAAATTTAAAGCTGAAGCGATAATCCTGATCATCGGCGCTTAGGCTGCGCTGCAAATGCTCGGCATCAAAACCGCGTTTAAAACCGGCAGCACTGAGTAGCTCCAGCAGACGCTCCAGCTGGGCAATGTCCAGCTCATAACGCTGCAAACTGGCCGCTAGCCCGAGCCAATCGGCAAATTCATCCAGACTAAAGCGGCCCTGTAACAGACGAATCCGGCCAGCCACGGCGCGCCAGGCATTGCTGACATCCAGCTGGCTGACCCCGGCAATCTGAATTGGCAAATACACGCCGTGCTGGGCCAACCGGCTACTGTCATGTAAGGGATTGCCCAGATCACGCGCACTCGGTGGCGGCGCAAAGACACTGCGGATTAAAGGCTCAATCTCTTTTAAATTCGGACTTAAAACCAGAATATCGCTTGGCCGGCGCGGCTGCTCTTTCGTGCCTTGCGACAGCCAGTGCAACAGCTGGTCTTTTAACACTTCCAGCTGACGCAGACTGGAATGGCAGACATGAATCTGGATGGAATCATCATGCTGCTCTAAAGCATATTGATGCGCGGCCGGTTCATTTAAATACAGGATATCGGCCTGCAGCTTGCCCAATAAGCTGGGCTGATAGTCATCAATAAACAGATCGGCCCAGACGCCTTCTTCACCGGAAGATAAGGCAGAGAGTAAGGAGAAATGATCGCGTGCCTGCTTGCCCAGACGGGTCAGCAAGGGATGACGCGACTCGCGGTTCTGGGCATTAAAATGCAGGGTAAACTGTTCGAAAAACTGGGCAATCTCGGCATCATTGGCCTGTGGATGCTGCGCCAGAAAACGCTGTTTCACCCGCGCATCATAACGTGCCTTCCAGTTCGGATCGACGCTGTCGGCCCAGTACTCCTGTGAAGGGTTGTAATGCAGGATAAAAATTTCAATGTACTGACCTAAACGGCGCAGGAACTGTAACTGCTGCGGCGGCAAGTCCAGCAAGGTAAATACCACCAGCTGTTTCGGTAATTTGCGTAGCGCCTTGCCCGGCTGCTCCGGACTGCCCAGCGCCTGCCAGAACAGCTGGTCAATCTGCTGCATCTGCTCAAAATCTTCATGAAAAACTGCCTGCCACAGCCAGCGCTGCCACGCCTCCAGTTCTTCTGCCTGCTGCAGCATAAAGCCCGACACTTCGCTGTCGGTTTTAAAGAACATCTGCTCCAGATCAAGGGCCTGATCACGGCCCCATTGCATCAGCCAGTTGGTCGGACAGCGGCACTGCTCGCCACAGCCTTTCTGGCAATGCCCGCGATAAGTCATATAGTGGCTAAACAGTTTGGATACCTGTTCGGCCACCCAGTACAGCATGCTCTGTTTTTTCAGCTGGCGTTCCAGCGGCTGTTCCAGCCGGTCAGCACTGGCATAAATCTGCTGGATAATCGGAAACAGCGCATGGCTGGTTGCTAGCGGATTCTGTTCCGGCTGAATAAATTCTTTTAGCGCCTGAAATACGCGCCATTTAATGATAATTCGTGGAATATTGGCTTGACGGACCAAGTCTTTCTGATCGTGCAGCACCCATTGATAGGCACTCCACTGGAAACCGCGAATCCGGTGATGAAACTCGGTATTGGCACAGATGCTTTGATGTTCGGCCAGACGCTGGGTTAACCAGGCTTCCACCGCAGGGGACGGCACAATAAAGTGCTGGGTTTTTAATACCTCCAGCGGATGCGCTGCAGGTTTACGGACTGTCTTCAGCATCGCCTCGACCAGTACATCGACACGCTGACTTTGAATGACATGAATCCCCATAACGCTCTACCCTGTTAAACTTTTGCCATGATATCTACAAAACCATAAAGATTCATTACTATACTTTTGCAGTTGCCTATGTCACTTTTAGCTCATGGTTCGATTCAAAAATGCTTTGAAATACGTACCTTAATAGTGCTTCAATAAAAAAATCGATACACCGCTTAAGGTATTTAATATTATGAAAATAGACAAGATTCCCAACTCGATTGACCCCAATTTAAATTTAGAGCAAGTTCGTGCTGACTGTCTGGAGCTGGTCAAAAAACGGGCCTACGTGTCCGCAGGCGCGGCGGTCATTCCGGTTCCATTTTTAGATGTCGTGATTGACGTCGGTATTTTGTCACAACTGATTCCTGAAATTAATGCCCGTTTTAGTCTGTCGCCGGAACAGGTCAGTGTCTATGACCCCGAAACCAAGCAGATTCACTGGCAGGAACTGCGTAAACGCGGCATTGAATTTTCCGGCCTGGTGGTGGCACGTACCGCCGTCAAAAAATCATTGAACAATGTTGCCGCGAAAGTGATCACGAAGCAAGTCACCAAATTTATTCCTTTAGGCGGACAGCTGGTGGCGGCCAGCCTGGGCTATTTTGTCATGAAGAAAGTCGCCGAAGCGCATGTGGAAGAAAGCTATAAGATTGCCAAAGGCATCCAGCAGAAACAGACCCAGGTGGTCAATGGCTAAGCCTTTTTCCTCAATCTGATGCCGGTCCAGTGACCGGCATTTTTATAGCGGATTCATGCCTGTTTGCTGCCGGCTTAATCAGCTTTCAGCTGTTTTAAGATGGTTTTCAGCACTTCAATCCGGGCACTGTTTTTATCATTGGTGGCAATAATATGCCACGGCGCATCCTCGGTGCTGGTATGGGCAAACATATCGGCTGCGGCATTTAAATAATCATCCCAGCGATTCCGGTTCCGCCAGTCTTCCTCGGTAATTTTAAAGCGTTTATGTGCAGTCTGTTCACGCGCTTTAAAACGCTGTTCCTGCTCATCTTTGCTAATCGCCAGCCAGAACTTGATAATCACGGTCTGATGCTCGGTTAAATCCTGTTCAAAGCGGTTAATTTCCGCATACGCACGTTGCCATTCCAGATCACTGGCAAAACCTTCAATCCGTTCCACCAGTACCCGACCATACCAGGAACGGTCAAAAATACAGATTTTTTCTTCTGGTTGCAGCTTGGTCCAAAAACGCCATAAATAAGGCCGGCGTAATTCATATTTTTCCGGTGCGCCAATGGTATAAATTTCGTATTCACGCGGATCCAGCTTTTTCACAATCCGTTTAATTGCGCCGCCTTTGCCGGCTGCATCCATCCCTTCAAACACAATCACCACGTTGCGGTCATCAAAACGCAAGGCATCGGCCACTTTGCGGCTGAGTTTTTTGAGTTCGGCTTTATAGTCGCCCTCATCCAGCGCGGCATTGTCCGGATTGAGCAAGGCCTCAGGAATGGGCGCCTGCTGCCAGCTCTGCTCAACAGTTTTCGGATGCTCCGGGCAATCTTTAAAAGCCTGTAATACATGCTGGGCAAACTGCTGGTCACGCAGCTGCTCATCTTCACCATCAATAATAATCCAGTCATCGGTAAAGCGCTGGCGCAGCTTTTGCAAGGTGTCGTACTGTTTTTTGTTACGCCAGTCGAGGCCATTCATCTTATGCCAGCGCACTTCGCTCGGGTCCATCTCGTTCAGGCGTTTTTGCAGGGTTTTCCAGGACAGGTCAAACCAGATCTTGACCACATCGACCTGGTTGTTTTTTAAATCCTGTTCAAAGGCCCGAAAACGCTGCACATACTCATCAAACAGGCTGTCATCAAAAGGCTTCGAGACATGGGTGGCACTGCTGAGCAGATCGCTATACCAGTTGCCAAACAGAATCATGATCTGCCCTTCGGCCGGAATAAAACGGGCATAGGGCTGCCAGAAACTGGTTTTGAAATCAAACAGGTGTGCGGCATCGGCCTTCACATGCAAATAACGCGGATCGACCCATTCACGCAGCTGTTTCACCGCCTCGCCTTTGCCAGCCAGCTCAATGCCGCTGACCAGAATCACCAGACTTTTGGCATTGCTCTGACCGCGGCTGTCTTTTAGGGCATATTGTGCTTCAATCAGCTCGACAGACAGCTGATCTTCATCCATTAACTGAAATTCTGTTTGCGGGTTCTGCTCGGTCATAGGCACACACTCTTGTTTTATTGTTCCGTTCAGTATAACCAGCCTGCTGGCCGGGCGGCTGATGATTTTGTATAGCGCGTCTGTCTGATTTTGTCTATTTCTAGTGCAAACTGACCCGATGATCCTGAATCTGTCACCAATTTGTCATGGCCTGTGCATCTAACTGGCTTTAGAATGCCGCTTAAGTCAAAACAATTGAGACGCTCCATGTCCAAACTTGCGGTTTTAGATGACCTTTTAGAACTTTATAATCAATTTGAATATCATCGCCAGCCGGAAATTTTCACACGTTTGCAGGAAGTGCAGCTGTGGCAGAAACAGCGCATGCAACGTACCCATGCCCCGCATTTTGCCGAAAAAAATAATGTACTGATGGCCGAATATTTTCTGAACCGTTTATACGGCGGCCCCGATTTTGATGCGCTGGCCGGACAGATTGCACGCCTGACCAAATACGCACATAAAGCAGAAAAACTGATTCCGGAAAATGCCATTAAAACCGGCACCTCCGGGGTGGCCCTGGCCATTTTAGCAGTGCAACTGGATGAACAGGTTGCCATTCAGCTGTTAAAGGATTATCCGGCGCAGACGCCATTGAGCGACGAGATGATGCGCCTGACCTATTTAAAGCTCGATCAGGGCAGCGCGCGTTTAAAACAGCTGGACATGCTGGATGAACTGGGCAAAAGCCTGGACAAATACATGCGCTCCTTTATGGTTTATACAGCCTTTAAAATGTGTAAAGGCGCCGCGCATAAATATAATTTCGATATCATGTACGAGTTTATGCAAGATGGTTTTGTGGCCATGAAACCGCTGAAATCTGCAGAAAAATTTGTCCGCGAATTTACCGCAGTTGAACGCCAGATTATTGACAAAGTGCATCGGGGAGATCCGCAGCCCTTTCAATAAAGCCACATAATTTTTTGCATGTGATGGCCAAAATTTGGTACAAAAACAGCAGTAAAACGAATATGCATTCACGTTCATCAGGATAACAATTCAATTTTCTGTATTTTATTCCTGACAATTGCAGGCCGATGACTGTACAACGCCTAAGAATCTGTCATCATGCTTGCACTGCCACATCAACCCGATTTTCATGTTAGGAGTGACACTATGTCTAATGAAGAGCAAAAGCCTACCCATCCAGAAACGGCAACCAACACAGACAAAGTGAGCCCATTCTTAACCTCGCCATTACCGGAAGGTGCACCACAAGGTCAGCAGCAGTCTCTAGAACAGCGCCTAACCGATACTCCGGTAACGGGCAGCATTCCAAAATACAACCTGCCACGTGGCGCCAATACCGGTAATGTCGGTGCGACCACACATTTTGGCTACCAGACCGTAAACAGCGAAGAAAAAGCCCAGAAAGTGGCGGAAGTATTTCATTCGGTGGCCAGTAAATACGACATCATGAATGACCTGATGTCTTTTGGTATTCACCGTTTATGGAAACGCTTTGCGATTAACATGTCGGGTGTACGTCGTGGCCAGCACGTACTGGATATTGCGGGCGGTACCGGCGACCTGGCCAAAGTTTTTAGCCGTGAAGTTGGTCCAAGCGGCCATGTGGTCCTTTCAGATATTAATGAATCGATGCTGAATGTCGGTCGTGACCGTCTGATTGATGCCGGCTGTACCAATGTCGATTTCGTCCTGGCCAATGCTGAAACACTTGAACCTTTTGATGACAACAGCTTTGACCTGGTGACCATTTCTTTCGGTTTACGTAATGTGACCGATAAAGATGCTGCACTGCAAGCCATGTACCGTGTGCTTAAGCCAGGCGGCCGTTTACTGATCTTGGAATTCTCAAAACCGGTATTTGAACCGTTCTCGAAACTGTACGACCTGTACTCGTTCACTGCACTGCCAATCATGGGCAAACTGGTGGCGAATGATTCTGAAAGCTATAAATATCTGGCGGAATCAATCCGTATGCACCCAGACCAGCGCACCCTGAAAGGCATGATGGAAAATGCCGGCTTCCAGAACTGTGACTACCACAACCTGACCGGTGGTATTGTGGCGGTGCACCGCGGTTTTAAACTCTAATTCCGAAAAGGACACTGCTATGTGGTCGATTCTGGCCTTAGGTGCCGTTGAACGATGCATCCATCATGTCATTAATCTGGATGCGATTACCCGCATCCAGCTGAACCAGCTACAGGGCAAAACCCTGCGCGTGGTGATGGATGCGCCGCAACTGTCGGTAGATGTATTTTTTGATGAAAACAAGGTGCGTCTGGAGCCGACCGTTACCGGACAGGCAACCCAACCGTCTATTTTCGAGCAGCGCCCGTTTGAGCGCGAACAGCAGCTCAGTGAAGCCACCGCCACCTTGCAGGTCAAGAATGTGGTGGAACTGCTGAAACTGCTGCTGGCCGATGATGTCGGCACCATTCCGGTACAAGGCGACTATAAGCTGCTACAGGACATCCAGCGTATTATCGAGCAGGCCGAACCCGATCTGGCCGCGCATCTGTCGCCATGGGTTGGCCCGACACTGGCACATGAGCTGGGTAAAATCCAGCTGGCACCCAAGCAGCTGAAAAAAACCTTGCAAAGCCAGCTGTTTTTCGCCGAAGATGCCCTGAAAGAAGATTCCGGCCTGTTTGCACCGCGCTGGCAAATGGATGATCTGCAACAGGATACCCGCATCCTGAACCAGAATATCGACCGCGTAGAGGCCAAGATTCAACAGCTCCGCAAGCAGCTTGAAGACACTCCAGATTCACACGACTAGGTAAAGAGATTTATGATTCCGCACGTTTCACGTTTAATCGAACTTTGGCGTATTGCTGCGCACTATAGACTCGACACGTTGTTCCCTGCGGAAGAATTACCAGAAAAAGCCCGCCATATTCTGAGTCTGATCCGGATGCATCCGGCGGCCTGGTCCAGTAAGGAACGGAAAAATCCGCTCAAGCTGAAACAGGCCCTGGAAGATATGGGACCGCTGGCGATTAAACTCGGTCAGCTGTTATCGACCCGTCGTGACCTGATTCCACCTGAAGTATTACAGCAGCTGGTCTTGCTGCAGGACCGGGTCAAACCCTTTGGTTCCGATGTCGCGCAAATGCGGATTCAGGAATCCTTAAAGGCCGATGTCAACACCCTGTTCGCGCGTTTTGATGAACAGCCGCTGGCAGCTGCTTCAATTGCCCAGGTGCATACCGCTGCCCTGCACGATGGCCGCGAAGTGGTGGTCAAAGTCACCCGTCCTAATATCCGCCAGCAGATTCTGCAGGATTTTGAAATTCTGCAATGGCTGGGCCATTTTCTGGAAAAACGTCTTGAAGCGGCACGCGCGCTGCATTTATCCGAAATTATTCAGGACTATCGCCAGATTATCCTGAAAGAACTCGATCTGACCTTAGAAGCGGATAACACCCGCCGTATGCGCCATTACTTCACCGGCTCCAGCATGATGTATGTGCCGGAAGTGTATATGGACAGCAAAGATGTGATGGTGGCCGAGCGGATTACCGGGGTACCAATTTCCGATGTGGCCACCTTTGACCGCTTGGGTATGGACCGCGCCGATCTGGCGCAAAAAGGCCTGACCATCTTCTTTACCCAGGTGTTCCGCGACAACTTCTTCCATGCCGACATGCACCCGGGCAATGTGTTTGTAGAAACCATCAATCCGCAAAACCCGCGCTTTATTGCGCTGGACTGCGCGATTATGGGCGAGCTGTCCAAGCACGATCAGATGACCGTAGCGCGCATGTTACTGGCAGTCATGAACAGCGACTTTATGCAGCTGATCCAGATTGTGCATCAGGCCGGCTGGATTCCACCGGGCACCGATCAGGATGCTTTGGCACGTGAAATGCGCCGTACGGTAGGACCGATGGTCTCCAAACCCATGCATGAGCTGGACTTTGCCGGCATTCTGATTGAAGTGATGGATATTGCCCGCCGTTTCCATCTGGAAATTCCTCCACAGTTAATGCTGCTGCTCAAAACGCTGGTGCATGTTGAAGGTCTAGGCACCGATCTGTATCCAGAACTGGACATCTGGAGTCTGGCCAAACCAATCCTCACCGATTGGGTCAAGGCACAAATGAATCCGCAGAAAAACCTGAAAGAGCTGGGACAAAAAATTCCGGACCTACTGTTGGGTGCGCAGGATTTACCGACCTTGATGATCGACAGCTTAAACGGCCTGAAAAACCAGTCGGCCTGGCATGCCAAACAGCTGAATGAACTGCAAAGCATGCGTCTGCAAATGGAACATCAGCAAAAACGCAGCTGGATCTTTGGCAGCGTAATGGCGATTCTGCTGTCGATTGCGATTATTTCACCGTGGTTTGTCTCAGTCATTCTGATTGTGCTGGCCAGTATTCTGGCAGTCTGGCGCGTGGCCAAATAAGGCGAAATGGGCAAGTTTCCTGAATCCTTATATTCCTCCATTATTTAAACCGGTCACATGACCGGTTTTTTTATGGCCTGCAATTGCAGATAACATACCGGATGACTGAGCAGTCAGAGAGTGAACATTCCTGCCCTTGTGAGCCTTGGTCACTGGCCTAAAATACAGACAACTGTTTATTTTTCTGCCTGACTATGATCCAGATTCTGCAAAAACGTCCACCTGCCCTCACCCTTCGTGCCGGTCATCTGGCCCGGCAGCTGATTGCCGAGCAGGGCCTACAACCCGATCAGGTCGATATGATTCCGGGTGCTGCCGGTGGTCCAAAAGGTATTGGTATTCAGGGACTGGATCAGGCCATTTTTGGCGAGTTTTTGCCGCAGTCAGCGCAGCGCCGCACCCTGATTGGTTCTTCAATTGGCAGCTGGCGTTTTGCCAGCATTCTGGCCTGGGGCGCCAAAGCAGGTACCGAACGGCTGGCAGACTTATATACCAATCTGAGCTTTCATAAAAAAATGTCACGGCAGGACGTCAGTCATGTCTGCCGCGATATGCTGTTGAATCTGGTCGATGGCAAGGCACAGCAGCTGGTCGATCATCCGGATTATCATCTGACCGTGCTCTCGGTAAAAGCACAGCACATTTTCCAGAGTGACCGTGCACTGGCCCTACTGGCCTCGGTGGCTGGTATTGTCAGCGGCAATGCACTGGCGCGCAAACACAACCGCCTGTTTATGCAGCGCGTGATCAGCCAGCCAGCTCAAGGCAACCAGTTTCAGGTGCAGGATGATTTCTTTACCCATTATCATGCGCTAACGCCGGACAATGTCACCAGCTGGCTGATGGCTTCGGCCTCAATTCCGGGCGTGATGTCCGCAATTCGGGATATTCCGGAAGCGCCGGGCAGCTACCGCGATGGCGGCCTGATTGACTATCATATTGACCTGCCGTTTCAGAGTCAGGGACTGGTGCTGTATCCGCATTTTACCGATAGCATTACCCCAGGCTGGTTCGACAAAATGCTGAAACACCGCAAGGCCAATCCGGACAATCATGCACGGACCCTGCTGATTTCACCATCAGCCGAATATTTACAGTCTTTACCCCTGGGCCGCCTACCCGACCGCAAAGACTTTAATTTAAAAGGTATGGATCAGGCACAGCGCATTCAGCTGTGGAAACAATGTATTGCGGAAAGTCAGCGTCTGGGCGATGAGTTTTTAGAACTGGTCGAAAAGCAGTGTTTGCCGGAGGTGTTACAGCCGCTTTAAACAGGACGATAAATGAATGTTAGAGTGGTAACATCCTGAGCGAAAATAGGCAAAGATTTTTTCCTGCAAGCCGGTCAGATACCGTACACTATAGCGTTTGCGCACTGGCGTAATCTCGTTTTTCTGAACAAATTTTGGTGACATACTCATGAATAACTTGCAATGGCTCGATGAAGTAAAATTTAACGAACAGGGATTAGTGCCAGCCATTGCACAGCATCATCAAACCGGTCGGGTGTTGATGGTGGCCTGGATGAACCGCGAAGCGCTGGCCTTAACCGCAGAAAAAAATCAGGCGGTGTATTTTTCCCGTTCACGCAACAAACTCTGGCACAAAGGTGAAGAATCCGGTCATTTCCAGACCGTGCATGAAATCCGTCTGGACTGCGATGCCGATGTGATTATCCTGCAAATTGAACAGCATGGCGGCATTGCCTGCCATACTGGCCGTGAATCCTGCTTCTATCGCAAACTGACTCCGAATGGCTGGGAAATTGTTGATGCGCAGCTGAAAGACCCGAATGCGATTTATGGCGAGAAGTCCAGCAATCCGCACACCCTGGCCATGAATGCCTCCACTGCGCAATCTGAACAGGTCGAAATTCTGAGCTATTTAGGCAAAATGATGGCTGAACGTAAAGCCGCCGATCCGGATTCTTCGTATGTGGCCAAGCTGTATCACAAAGGCCTGAACAAGATTCTGGAAAAAGTTGGTGAAGAAAGCGTAGAAACTATTCTGGCAGCCAAGGAATATCAGGCTGCAGCTTATGAAGACAATAAAAATGACCTGATCTATGAAGTGGCTGACTTATGGTTCCACAGTCTGGTCATGCTCGGCTATTTCAATCTGGACCCGCAACTGATTCTGAATGAACTGGCACGCCGTCAGGGCTTATCTGGTCTGGTGGAAAAAGCCAACCGTACTCAGGCTTAAGCTGTCGCCCTGTGTCTGAGCTGAAGAAACCGACCGCCACCTATGAGCAGGCCACTGCCATTGATAACGCACGTCTGGGTAAATCCTTCAAGGTGATTGCCTATGCCGGCACAGGGAAAACCACCACCTTGCAGATGATCAGTGAAGCCATGCCGGAGCGGCGTGGCATGTATCTGGCCTTTAACAAATCCATTGCCGCAGAAGCGCAACACAAGTTTCATCGCAATGTCGATTGTCGCACCTTTCACTCGCTGGCCTTTCGTAGTGTTCCACGTGGAGTCACCGACAAACTGCGCCTGCCGCGCCTGAGTCCGAGTTTTATTGCCAAGGAATATCGTCTCGAGCCAATTACCCTGCGCCGGATGATGGGTGGCCGCTATGAAAAATATGTGCTGATGCCTTCACGGCTGGCCAGTCTGGTGGCCAATGCCGTTGGCTATTTCTGCTCGACCAGCTCGCAATATCCGGCACCACGGCATATTCAGGCACCGAACTGGCTGCACCCTGATGATGCCGAGCTGCTGCAAAAACATTTGTATCCGGCAGTGGAACGGCGCTGGCTGGAATCAATTGATCCGAACCATCAGGCCGGAATCGGTCATGATATTTACCTGAAACTGTGGGCGCTGTCGGAACCGAATATTCCGGCCGATTATGTGCTGTTTGATGAAGCGCAAGATGCCGACCCGCTAATGCTGGGGATTCTGCTCAAACAACGCAACACCCAGGTGATTTATGTGGGCGATGCCCATCAGCAAATTTATGCCTGGCGCGGTGCCATCAACGCCATGCAGCAACTGCCTTTGCCGGAGTCGCGCTTAACCACCTCATTCCGTTTTGGTCCGGACATCGCCATGACCGCCAATGCCATTCTCGGCGGCTTAAATGAAACCGTGCCGCTGCTCGGCAACCCGGATTTACATTCCAAAGTGGTGAACAAGCCGCATACCAAACAGCGCGATGCGATTTTATGCCGCACCAATGCCCGGGCGATGGAATTGCTGCTGGCCGGTCTGGTACATGGTGACAAGGTCAGCCTGCAGGCCGACCATGTCAAACTGAACCGTTTTGTCGATGCTGCCAGTATGCTGAAACAGGGCCGCCGCGTCACCGATGTGCCGGAACTGGCCTGGTTTAACTCCTGGCACGATGTACATGAATATTGCGAAACCAATGAAGGCAGCGACATTAAGCCGCTGGTAAAACTGGTGGATGATCATGGTACCGATCCGCTGAAAAAGGCGCTGGCCAAAATCACCCCGATTGGTCAGGCGGACTATATTATTTCAACCGCGCACAAAGCCAAAGGGCTGGAATGGGACCGCGTGCATCTGGAAGATGACTATCAGTTCAAGGTCAATGAACGCGATCATAAAATTAGTGATGAAGAGTTACGATTACTGTACGTGGCCTGCACACGTGCTAAAGTAAGCTTAAATATCCATCATATTTACGATCTGGTGCAACAGCTGAAACAGCAGATGCCGGTGTCCTTGCGTAAGGCGGTGGGTTAAAGCATGCAGGTGACCCATGAAAATTCAGTCTGTCCAGTTCAAGCACATCACCCACTTTACCGACCTTCAGCTACAACTGCATCCGCAGCAACAGCCTGTGGCCTTAATTCTGGGCAATCAGAGTTCCGGTAAAACCTCGCTACTGCGCTTCACCTATCAGGCACTGACCTGGTTTGCTGCCCGCTATAAAGATTTACGCACCTCCGGACTGGTCATGCTTGATCAGGACATTATGCACACCCGGCTGCAGTCCAAAATTGATCTGTGCGTGTGTTTTCCCAAAGACATTGGCAGCCTGCCGGAAAGCAGCGATGCCCAGCAGCAGGACCGTCAGTGCTGCGACTGGCAGCTGTACAAAACCCTGAACAGCAACGGCGTCGGGGTCAGCAAGGCTGAAACCCAGAAACTGGAAAAAATGGTCAGCCTGTACCAGCAGGCGGTAAAACAGGACCCGCTACAAGGCTTGCCATTAATTGCCTATTACCCGGCCGAACGTTTTGTCAATGAAGTCAATCTGCTAAGTAAAAACAATCCGCTGATTTTTCAGGCCGCACATGCCTATGAAATTTCGGCCATCCCCTTCACCACCTTTACACGCTTCTTTGAGTGGTTCCGGGAAATTTCCGATATTGAAAACGCCCAGAGCGCCCAGCTGATTGAACAGTTATTACATCCGCAGCATCCCGACGCAGAACCTCCACGGCGTGACAAACTGATGCAGGCACATGCCCAGATGCACGCGCCAAGTCTGCAGGCCCTGCGCGATGCACTACAGATTGTACTGCCAGAACTGAGCCAGATTTATCTACAATATCATCCAAAACTGCAATTAATGGTCACCTATCAGGGCAAAACTCAGCTGTATCAGCAGCTGTCCAACAGTATCCGCAACTGGATTGCACTGGTCGGAGATATTGTGCGGCGTTTATGTCTGCTCAATCCCTATAGTCTGTATCCAACTCTAGAAGGCGACGGCATTCTGCTGATTGATCAGGTCGATCATCAGCTTGATCAGGATATGGCCTCGGTAATTCTGGCGCGTTTGCATCAGGCTTTTCCGGCACTGCAGATTATTGCCACCGGTAACCGCACGGCACTCTTGGAAAATGCCGAAGACTATCAATGTTTAAGGCTGGATCAGCAGCAATTGCATCCAATTCATCTGCAACCGGTGCAGGAACAGCTGGACGCTATTTATGCCCAGTTTATGCAGACTGAAGCCAGCAGCAGCGATGAAAGCCTGAGTGAAGCGGTACAGGAGCCCACCAGCGTAGATGACATCTATCAGCAGATTCAGCAGCAACTGAGTGCCGAACAGCAGGAAGCCTTGCTGAAACGGCTGCAAAATGATGATGACACCTCGACCCCGCATCCGTTGCCTTAAATACGGCTTTGAATAGAGGGGAATATCGGAAAATCAGCCGAAAAAATCCGGTCTGATCTAACAATTTCATCCTGAAAAAAGTTCGGCGGCGTATAATGTCTGCCGTGTGCGCAAAAACAAATTGATGTTGTTTTATTCATGTAATAAAATCAATCAGATTTATATTTTTATAGTAAAATCCGATTTTCTATAAGTTTCTCAAGTTGCGCAACACAACTTGTTTATTTAGACATAATTCTATTTTTCGGCTTTCAAGATTGAGTATTTTGGACTGCTCCTTGCATTCCTGTAATCCTTGAAAGATAAGATTCACCCTTAGGTTTTGAACCTATCAAGACAATGGATACGAGTGTGCTATCGATTATTATATTGCTACCGCTGGTACTTGGCACAACCCTTGTCTCGTGGCTGAAGCAATTCTCGCGCGGGGTAACGGCTTTAGGGGCGATAGGAGTCAGTTTAAGCAGTCTGATCCTGTTACTGACTCAAGCAAAGGATGTCTTTAATGGCGCCACCATCATTCAGTCATGGTCGTGGCTACCCCAGTTAGGGATTGATTTAAGCTTTCGCCTGGATGCTTTAGGTTTATTATTTTCTTTGCTGATTACCGGTATCGGTACCCTCATCTTTATTTATGCTTATTATTATTTAAGCCCCAAAAACTCCCTCAGCAAACTGTATCTCCTGCTCATGCTGTTTATGGCAGCCATGCTCGGGATTTCATTGTCGAATAACCTGATTATCCTGCTGGTGTTCTGGGAACTGACCAGTATTTCCTCCTTCCTGCTGGTGGGTTACTGGAGCAATTACGAAGCGGCTCAACGCGGCTCACGTATGGCCCTGACCATTACCGGCATGGGTGGCTTGGCTATGCTCGGTGGTTTTGTCCTGCTCGGACAGATCACCGGCACCTATGAGCTAGACCAGATTCTGACCATGACCGATCAGATTCAAAGCCATGCGCTGTTTGTACCCAGTTTATTGCTGATTTTACTCGGCGCCTTTACCAAAAGTGCCCAGTTCCCGTTCCATTTCTGGTTGCCGAATGCCATGGCGGCACCAACGCCGGTATCGGCCTATCTGCACTCCGCGACCATGGTGAAAGCCGGAATTTTCCTGCTGGCACGTCTGCTGCCAATTTTTGCCGGCGCAGCGCTGTACCATAATCTGGTGACCTTTGTTGGTCTGTTTACCCTGTGTATCGCGGCTTTCTTTGCCATTTTCAAAGAAGATCTGAAAGGTCTGCTGGCCTATTCCACCATCAGCCATTTGGGCCTGATTGTCTGCCTGCTCGGGATTGGTTCTCCGCTGGCCGTGGCTGCAGCCATTTTCCATATTATCAACCACGCCACCTTTAAAGCGGCGCTGTTCATGATTGCCGGGATTATTGACCATGAATCCGGCACCCGTGATTTACGCAAACTGAGTGGCTTATGGCAGCTGTTACCGTTTACCGGTACGCTAACCATGATTACGGCTGCGTCGATGGCAGGTGTGCCTCTGTTCAACGGCTTCCTGTCCAAAGAAATGTTCTTTACCGAACTGCTGGCCAATTTAAGCGGACCGGTGGTGGTGATCTCGGCAATTGTCGCGACACTGGCCGGTATTTTTGCCGTGGCCTATTCGGTGCGCTTAGTGCATGGCGTGTTCTTCGATGGCCCGATTGGCAAAGACGTACCCAATAAAGATGCACATGAACCGCCAATGGGCATGCGCGCACCGGCCCTGATTCTGGCGATTTTATGTATTGCTGTCGGCCTGTTCCCTGCCCTGCTGGTTGAGCATCTGGTCAATAGCACCACCCGTGCCAGTACCCAGCTGATGAATTTTGAAGGCACCCATCTGGCCATCTGGCACGGCTTTAACCTGCCATTGCTAATGAGTGTGATTGCGCTGGTGGGCGGTCTGGTGATGTATTTTGCCCTGGCCAAAGGCGGCCGTATCCGCGAGATTGATCTTGATCCGGCATTGGGCCGCTTACAGGGACGGGTGTTATTTGACCTGTTCTTAAAAGGCCTATTGCTGAACTCGCGCCGCTTTAAACGCCTGACCGAAAACGGCTCCCTACAAAGTTATCTGTTCTGGATTCTGGTGTTTACTATTGCATTAGTTTCTGTGCCGCTGCTGAATCAGGGGATTGGTACCGGTACGCGTGAGCTGACCCAGGCACCTGCGATTGCCATTGTCTTGTGGCTATTATTATTCAGTGCCTGCTGGATGATGCTGTGGTTCCATCATGAACGGATTAAAGCCGTATTAATCAGTGGTGCTGTCGGTCTGGTGGTAACCATGATCTTTGTGACCTTATCGGCTCCGGATCTGGCCCAAACCCAGATTACCGTCGATGTGGTGACGACCGTGCTGTTATTGATGAGCCTGTCACTGCTGCCACAATTAACCCCGTATGAATCGAGCAGCACCCGTCGCTGGCGCGATGCCGGGATTGCAATTCTGGCCGGTGCTGGTATTAGCTGGCTGGCCTGGTTAATCATGACCCGTGATCACAACTCGATTTCATGGTTCTTTAACCAGCAGTCGATTCCACTGGGCGGCGGTACCAACGTGGTCAACGTGATTCTGGTCGACTTCCGTGGCTTCGATACCTTCGGTGAAATTACCGTACTCGGTATTGCTGCCATTGGCGCCCTCTGCCTGATGGATGGGATGCGTGCCCACGGCACCACCATGACGCAGGGCCTGACCTATCGTTTTAACCCATCTCCACTGATGCTGCGCATGACCGCTTCCTGGATTTTACCGGTGGCCTTAGTGGTCAGCCTGTATATTTTCCTGCGCGGGCACAATCTGCCAGGCGGTGGCTTTATTGCCGGACTGGTCACATCAATGGCACTGATCATTCAGTACATTGCCATTGGTCAGGACCAAACCGAGCAAATGCTGAAAGCCAAATCCGGACGTTTATATGAAATCTGGATTGGTTCCGGTCTGACCATTGCCGGCCTGACCGGGATTGCAGCCTGGTTCTGGGGCCGTCCATTCCTGACCAGTGCACATATTTATGTCAATCCGCCGGTGATTGGTGAACTGCATTTGGCTTCAGCGGCACTGTTTGATGTTGGAGTTTACGTTACCGTTGTCGGGGCAACCATGTTGCTGATTTCCGTGCTGGGCGACTCGCGTCACTCCAGTATGTCTGGTCCAATTCCTCGGGGGTAAGCATGATTAGTATCGAATTTTTAGTCGCAACCTCTGTAGGTTTACTGGTCGCCACCGGCGTGTACCTGATCTTAAGGGCACGTACCTTTCCGGTGGTACTGGGCCTGGCCATGATTGGTTATGCAGTCAATATTTTCCTGTTCGCCATGGGCCGGATTCAGCTGAATGCACCGGCCATTTTAACCACGGCAGCACAATCCACCGACCCTTTACCGCAAGCACTGGTGCTGACTGCTATTGTAATTGGCTTTGCCACCACCGCCTTTGTGGTGCAACTGGCCTTACGCAGCCGTTATGAATCGGGAACCGACCATGTGGATGCCAAAGATGATCCTGCTTTACTTGACCCACGTGAGGATGAGCCATAATGCATGACTTTATCCAATTCTGGGCGCAACACACTCCTATTCTCAGCATCCTGCTGCCGGCTTTTACCGGTTTTATTCTGGTGCTGCTGGGCAACCCGGGTTCGGGTTCGCTGTCGTATGACTGGCGCCAGCCGTGGCGTCGTGGCATCAGCCTGATTTCCACTATTCTCGGACTGGGCTTGGCGATCAGCTATCTGATGCTGGCCAAAACCGGCCAGATTACCGTCTACAACCTGTCCGAATGGTCAGCTCCATTCGGGATTGTACTGGTACTGGATCAGCTGTCTGCGCTAATGCTGGTGCTGACTTACGGTCTGGCCTTGCCAGTGCTGTGGTTCGCCTGCCAGCAATGGGATGAACGTGGCCGCTACTTCCATGCCATGTTCCATTTCCTGATGATGGGCTTGTGCGGGGCTTTCCTCACCGGCGATTTATTTAACCTGTTCGTATTTTTTGAAGTGCTACTGCTGGCTTCATATGTACTCTTGCTGCACAGTCAGGGCAAACCGCGCTTTCAGCTTGGGGTGCATTATGTCACCATCAACCTGCTGGCTTCAGCACTGTTCCTGATTGGTCTGGGCATGATTTACGGCAGTGTTGGCAGCCTTAACATGGCCGATGTGGCGCGTTTAATACCGACGCTGGCAGAAGATCAGCATCGTCTGGCGGTGGTCGGCGGCTTGATCCTGTTTATTGTGTTCGGGATTAAAGCGGCGATGCTGCCGGTCGGCTTCTGGTTACCGAAAACCTATGCCGTAGCAGCTACCCCTGTGGCGGCGATTTTTACCATTATGACTAAGGTCGGGATTTATGCGATTTTAAGGGTCAATGGGACGGTCTTTGATGATGAACTGAGCCAGAAAATTCTCAGCAACTGGTTATTGCCAATTGGCCTGATTACCTCACTGTATGGCGTCATTGGCGCGATTGGGGCAGAACGCTTACGTCGTTTTGTCGGCTTTATGATGCTGTCGTCGGTTGGGACCATCCTGATTGCGATTGCCCTGTTTAGCACCCAGGCCTGGACGGCAGCGCTGTATTACTTGGTACACAGTACCTTAATTGCCGCTGCCTTCTATCTGTTCTGCGGCTGGGTCACGGCGCAGCGCGGTGAATTTAAGGATCACTTTAATATCGCCCCGCAAATGAAACAGCATAAAGTGATGTCAATTACCTATCTGCTGATTGCACTGATGATTGCCGGCCTGCCGCCTTTTAGTGGCTTCCTCGGTAAAGTATTCTTGTTACAGGCCACGGCTGATGCGCCTTATCAGGGCATTATTATTGCCGTGGTGCTGCTAGTTGGTTTACTCAGTATTCTGGCCCTGACCCGGGTTGGCTTTATCCTGTTCTGGCGCGCATCGCGTCCGGAAGATGATCCGGACAATGACGCCTATCACAGCTACCAGGCCCTGCCAGCCAAGGCCCCGAAAGGCAATGATAAGGCCATTTACCTGTTATTGGCAGCACTGGTGGCTTATGTGGTTTTTGCTAATCCAATCCAGCGTTATGCCTTTAGCACGGCCCAGCAAATGCAGAACAACCGTCTGTATGAAATGGCGGTGTTAAAGCAGGATGAAACCGGCCAGGTGATTAGCGTCCAGCCTTATGATCCAAACTATTTGCCAGAAACCAAATACAGTGGTGAAAAACCGGACCCGAATGCCAAGCTGATTCCGTATGTAATCAGTCCAAATACACTGGAAGGTGAGCATATTTCGGACTATAAACAACGTCAGATCAATCAGCAGATTGAGCAGGACGCCGCAAGCAACGACCTGCCACAACTTAAACCTATGGAGCCATAACTATGCAAAAGACATCGTTTTGGGATATCTGGCTGCCACATCCCTTTGTTTCGGTGATTGTGGCCATTAGCTGGTTGTTACTGGCACATAGTGTTTCTGCCGGCAATCTGCTGATGGCATTGATCCTGAGTATCCTGATTCCACTGATGGTCAAACCGTTTATTGCCCGCACCCCGAATATCCACTGGGTGCCAGCCTTTAAACTGTTCTGGGTGGTGGTCTGGGATATTATCCTGTCCAATATCCGCGTCGCCAAACAGGTGCTGGGACCCACCGATGCGCTGCATCCGAAATGGTTCCGTGTACCGCTGGAGACCGAGCATGAACAGGTCAACACCTTGCTGGCGATGATCATTACCACCACGCCAGGGACGGTCACGGCCGGTATTGACCAGGACCGCGGCGATATTCTGGTGCATGCCTTAAGTACCGATGATGAAGAAGCTGAAATTGCCCTGATCAAGAGCCGTTATGAACAGCCGCTGATTGAAATCTTTAACGTCAAGACAGGAGTGGCCTCATGATGATATTGCCTTATGCGATTGGCATCTGCCTGATTGCCATTGCCGGCTCGATGTTTATGTGCCTGATTCGTCTGATTATGGGACCGTCAATTGTCGACCGTCTGCTGGCGCTAGATACCCTGTTCTTAAATGCGACCTGCCTGATTGTAGTACTGGGTATTTACTGGACCAGCACTTCACTGTTTGAAGGTGCATTACTGGTGGCGATGCTGGGCTTTGTTTCAACCGCTGCCCTGGCCCGTTACTTCACCTCTGGCCACGTGATTGATTAGGAGAACAGCATGCAACTGATGATGGAAATCCTGGTCTCCATTTTCCTGTTAATCGGCACCTTCTTTATGCTGGTCGGCGGAATTGGCATGATTCGTCTGCCGGACCTGTTTATGCGCCTGCATGCCCCGACCAAGTCCAGTACCTTAGGTCTGGGCAGCTTCCTGATTGCTGCCATTATTTATTCAGCTTATCTGGGTCGCTTTGGTTTTGCCGAAGTGCTGATTACCCTGTTTGCCTTTATTACCGCGCCGGTATCGGCCAACCTGATGGCACAGGCAGCCCTGCATTTACGTCTGCGCTCGATGAGTGGTGAAGTCCCAGAAACCCTGGAACGTCCGCTACCATGGCAGCGTAGCCGTCACCGCGCCTTTACAGATCGTGAACCACTGGGCAGAATCAAACCCTCTAAAGACGAATAAGTCTTCGCGTCATCTTCTAAAAAAACCTGACCCGGATTGTTCCTGGTCAGGTTTTTTATGTGCTGTCTCAACCGCCCTGCCCTTGCCTGATTGCAATCTTAAAGGGCTTGTATCCGCTGAGAAATAGCAAGTCAAGCAATTATGAAGGACATAAAAAAGCCACCCGAAGGTGGCTTTTTTGCATAGACCTGCTGGCCTACTTATTCTTCATCTTTTTTTGCATCGGCAGCTGGTAAATCTTTTACTGCTTCTGCAATCAGACCAAACATATAGTTACCGTAGGCATTGGTTTTATCGTAATGGAAACGCAAACGCGGCGTAATCCGGGTCTTGATCCGACGGCTCAGCTCATGGCGCAGGAAACCGGAGGCTTTGTTAAGCACATCCAGGGTTTCCTTGTTTGCCGCTTCACTTTGCTCATCGCCAAGTTCACGACCCATTACGGTCACATACACTTCGGCATAGCCTAAATCTGGGCTGACTTTCACCGCCGAGATGGTCACCAGACCACCCAGACGTGGATCTTTCAGCTCCTGGCGGATCAGGTCGGACAACTCGCGTTGTACCGTATCTGCCATTCGCTTAAGACGCTGACTACCCGCCATTAAAGACTCCGTTTAATTAGTTGGACATCGTACACTTCAATCTTGTCTTGTACTTTGATGTCTTTATAGCCTTTGACTGCAAGACCACATTCCATACCGGCACGGACTTCTTCCACCACGTCTTTATAACGACGCAGAGATTCAAGTTCACCCTGGAACACCACCACATCATCACGTAATACGCGAATCGGCTTGTTACGGTGTAAAGTACCTTCCAGTACCATACAGCCTGCTGCTGCACCGAACTTGCTTGAGTGGAATACTTCACGGACTTCAGCCACACCCAGAATCGTTTCACGGTGTTCTGGTGCCAGTTTGCCGCTCATCGCATCTTTCACGTCATCAATCAATTGATAGATGATCGAGTAGTAACGGATGTCGATACCGTCAGCATCGGCTTTTTGACGTGCAGTATTGTCGGCACGAACGTTAAAGCCCAGCAGTACCGCTTCTGAAGATTCAGCCAGCGTTACGTCAGATTCAGTGATCGCACCGACACCTGAACCAATCACACGGACTTTCACTTCATCCGTTGAAAGCTCGGCCAGTGCCACGTGCAATGCTTCCAGCGTACCACGTACGTCAGTTTTCAGTACCACGTTCACAATCGGCACATCTTTCTTGCCCATAGACGCCATGATGTTCTCAAGACGCATTGCAGACTGACGCTCAAGACGTTTCTGACGTTCACGATCCATACGCGCATCAGCAACTTCACGCGCTTTCTTCTCGTCATTGACCACCAGTACTTCATCACCCGCCATTGGCGCTTCTGGCAGACCCAGAATTTCCACTGGAATTGATGGACCAGCAGACTTGATGCGTTTACCGTTTTCATCGGTCATGGCACGTACACGGCCATAAGATGAACCGGCAAGTACCAAGTCACCCACTTTCAGGGTACCGTTTTGAACCAGAATCGAGGTCACTGCACCACGGCCTTTATCAACACGTGCTTCAATCACCACACCTTGTGCTGCACCTTCTTCAGAGGCTTTCAATTCCATCATTTCTGCTTGAATTGAAATCAGGTCAAGTAATTCGTCAATGCCGGCACCGGTATGCGCGGAAACTTTGGCGACTGGAACATCACCGCCCCATTCTTCAGGCACGATTTCCTTGGTGGTTAATTCGTTCAGTACGCGGTCTGGATCAGCTGAATCTTTGTCCATCTTGTTGATGGCAACAATGATTGGCGTACCCGCTGCACGCGCATGGTCAATCGCTTCTGCAGTTTGTGGCATCACGCCATCATCTGCTGCAACCACCAACACCACGATATCAGTCGCTTTGGCACCACGTGAACGCATCGCGGTAAACGCGGCGTGACCCGGAGTATCCAGGAAGGTGATGATACCTTTGTCTGTTGTCACATGGTAAGCACCGATATGCTGGGTAATACCACCGGCTTCGCCTTGTGCCACTTTAGCACGGCGGATACGGTCAAGAAGCGAGGTTTTACCATGGTCAACGTGACCCATGATGGTAACAACAGGTGGACGCGTAGTTTGCTCACCACGTGCTTCTTCAGCCGCTTCCAGCAGGTTGTCTTCTGCCGCAGTTTCAGACACCAGCACCGGATTGTGGCCCATTTCTTCAACCACAAGCACCGCAGTATCCTGATCAATGGCCTGGTTTTGTGTGACCAGCTCACCCATCTTCATCAGGGTCTTGATTACTTCACGTACTTTAATTGCCATTTTCGCAGCCAAGTCAGCCACAATAATGGTTTCACCAATTTCTACATCATAAACCTGTTTTTTCACCGGTTTTTCAAAGCCATGCTTGTTGGCCTGACTGGTTTTTAAACCACGTTTATGCGAGTTGTCACGGAATGACTGTTCTTCACCACGACGGCCGCCTTTCTTCTGGCCACGGGTATCTTTGGTTCCGCCACCACGTTTGATTTCACGGTCTTCTTTGGCAAATGAATCTTCATACGCCTGACCCACCAGACCTGCGGCCAATGGTGAATCATCAATTACGCGAATGGTCGGTGCAGCATCATCAGATGAATACTTCGATGCCATTTTACGCATTTGCTCAAGGGTACGTTGCTGCGCTTCTTCAGCTGCCTTACGACGTGCAGCTTCTTCAGTCGCTTTCAACTGTGCTGCCTGTTCTTCACGGGCGCGTTTTTGCTCAGGCGTTTCAACCACTTTAACCTGGGCTTTCACCACTGGCTTGTTGGTTGATTTACGCTTCACCACCACAGCGGCTTTAGAAGTTTCCTGTTTGGCGGTTTCCTGTTTCGCAGCAGCACGCATTGCTTCTAAGGCCTGTTTGGCTTTAGATTCGCCTTTGCTGGCAGCTTCTGGCGCAGCTTTTGGCTTCGCCGGTTCACGGGCTTGCTGTTCAGCTGCTTTGGCTTCTGCTTCAGCCTGTGCTTTGGCCAAAGCTTCTGCTTTGATTTGCTCAGGGTCTGGCTTGACAAATGTATGCTTCTTGCGCACTTCTACATTAATTGTTTTCGCCTTACCTGACGTACTTGCCACTTTAGCAGTACTGGTAGTTTTACGTTTCAACGTGATTTGTCCTGCATTACCCGCATCTTGACCATGTACTTTTTTCAAGTGGGTCACGAGGGTATCTTGTTGTTCAGTGGAAATAATGTCGTCAGCTTTACGTTGCGGTAAACCTGCATCACGAACCTGCTCCAGGAGTTTCTCAACTGGACGTCCTACGCTGAGCGCTAACTCTTTAATCGTCTTGTCCGTCATACATTACCTCCTAGTTAAACCATGATTCGCGTGCTTTCATAATGAGTTGACCCGCTTTGTCAGCACCTAGACCTTCAATATCTGCGATATCGTCGGTGGCCTGGTCTGCCAAGTCATCAACGGTCACTACACCACGAGCAGCAAGCGCATAGGCGATCTCTTGTGTCATCCCTTCCATTGCCAGAAGTTCGTCACTCGGATCCTGAATATTTTCTTGCTGTTTTAACGCATCTGCCAAAGCCACTTCTTTGGCACGACTTTGCAATAATTCAACCAGCTCGGCATCAAGCTCAATTTCATCAAATGTTTCTGCTGGTACATAGGCAATCTCTTCCAGTGAAGTGAAGCCCATTTCAACCAGTGCCATCGCCAGGTCTTCTGCAATGTCCAAACGCGATACAAACATATCCAGATATTGCTGCGCTTCATTTTGCTGACGCGCGTAATATTCTTCTTCCAGCATCATGTCCAGTTTATAACCGGTCAGTTCAGATGCCAGACGTACGTTTTGACCTTGTGAACCAATGGCACGGGCCAATTGATCGCTGGTGGCAAAAATAATGTCAGCAGTACGTGCATCTTCATCAATCACGATACTCGATACATCAGCCGGCTCTAAAGCGCTGGCAATGTACTGTGCCGGATCATCTGACCACACCACCACATCAATACGTTCACCATTAAGTTCCTGCTGGACTGCCTGGATACGCGTACCACGCATACCAATACATGCACCAACCGGATCAATACGATGATCGTTGGTTTTCACTGCAATCTTAGCACGAACGCCTGGTTGACGCGCAGCCGCCTTGATTTCAATGATTTCTTCAGAAATTTCAGGAATTTCTTTTTTCATTAACGCCATCAGCATTTCAGGTTTTGCACGTGACAATAATAATTGCGCACCACGACCTTCACGGTTGACGTTAAATAAAATGGCATTCACGCGCTGTTTTGGACGCAGAATTTCCTTTGGAATCATTTCTTCACGTGCCAGATACGCTTCGGCATTGTCACCTAAATCAATGATAAAGCCATCTTTGGTCTGCTTTTTCACTTCACCGTAAATCAGCTCGCCCACTTTGGCTTCATAAGCATCGGCAACGAGTGCACGTTCTGCTTCACGAATTTTCTGAACAATTACCTGTTTGGCAATTTGCGCCGCAATACGACCGAAATCAATTGATTCCACTTCAAGTTCGCGAATGTCACCAATTGACCACTGCGCCGGATCGACATCAGAAATCGCATCCTGACATGCTGGCATTTCATGATCTTCATCCGCCACCACTTCCCATTGACGGAAAGTACGGTAGTCACCTGTTTTACGGTCGATTTCTACACGTAAACGTGCTTCTTCCGCATTTGTGCCTTCGTAAAATTTCTTTTTCGTCGCAGCAACAAGAGCCTGCTCTAGCGCCTCAAAGATTGCTTCACGACTTACACCTTTTTCGTTACTAACCGTTTCAACGACGGTAAGAATTTCGCGTGCCATAAGTCACCTATTTTAGATTCTTATTTATTGAATTAATCTTGATAAACCAGATTGGCCTTATCGATATTATGGCTGTCAATTTCCAGCACTTGCTGTTTTTCAACTTCAACCTGAATGGTTTCATTTTCAAGGTCAACTGCCACCAGTTTCGCCTGGAATTTACGACGGTTTTCTACCGCGCTAATCAAACGCAAGGCAATGGTCTGGCCAATATAGGCAGGAAGCTGTTCCAGCTGGAAAAACGGACGATCCCAACCTGGTGAAGACACTTCGAGTGCATATTCACCTGAGATCGGATCATGAACGTCCAAAATGGCGCCCACTTGCTGAGTCACGCGCACACAATCCTGTACGCCTACACCACGACCCTGCTCGAGTTCACCGTCTTCATTCAGGACCGGTGCGGCATTTTCATCAACCGCTTTGTCGATATAAATACGCAATAGTGAGCGTTTACCTTGTGGCAGGAATTCAATTCCCCACAAATCTACATCACAGGCTGCAACTGCGGGTGCAATCAAGTCCTGGAGTGCCTGGGTTTTATTTGATAGCTTCATTTACTCTCGTCATATGGGTGCGATTCAATGGCCTGATCTGACCACTACAGTCTCATTCAAGCTATAGTAGTAGTGAAACATGACACTTGAGTTTATGCCGTATCCGGCTCATATCGACACTACACGATAGCCAATAAAAAAGGGCGTAAATCGCCCCTATTATTACACAGAAAAACCAATGTCCACTGTGCAAAAAGGCCCACCTTGTTGTGAGCCTCTTAAGAAACTTGGTAGCGGGAGCTGGATTTGAACCAACGACCTTCGGGTTATGAGCCCGACGAGCTACCAGACTGCTCCATCCCGCATCAACGTGCAAAAATTATATACAAAATATGCGCAATTTTCAATGAAAATCGTATGTCCTGTATATGGCGTTATTTATCGCTGAAGAATGAGTAACAAGCGTCAGATTCAACCAACATGAAATATATTACTCAACCATTAAAAATGGTAGCGGGAGCTGGATTTGAACCAACGACCTTCGGGTTATGAGCCCGACGAGCTACCAGACTGCTCCATCCCGCATCAGCGTACAAATAACTCTTCTCAGCTCAAGAAACTTAAGCCGCCTTTTTAAAGTTTGCATCTTTAAAAAGGATTGATTGGTAGCGGGAGCTGGATTTGAACCAACGACCTTCGGGTTATGAGCCCGACGAGCTACCAGACTGCTCCATCCCGCATCAACAGAAGTTTTGCTGCATACACCAAACTTATGTTCTGGATTATAAGTTTGGTGCGGAAGGGGGGACTTGAACCCCCACGCCCGAAAGCACTACCACCTCAAGGTAGCGTGTCTACCAATTCCACCACCACCGCAGCTGTGACGCATTCTAGTCGCATCACCGCGAAAAATAAAGGCCTAATTGCAATTATTCGCCAGTTTGAGGTGTAGTTGGTGAAGAATCAGGCAATGTTGCCGGCGCGGTTGTGGTCGCCGGAATTGATTTTAAACTGTAGGCATCGGTGGTTTGCTGTTTGGCAAATACCGCCAGGGTCAGACTGGTGATAAAGAACAAAGCCGTTAAAATTCCAGTCAAACGGGTCATAAAATTACCCGAACCAGAGGCACCAAATACGGTCGCCGCACCGCCGCCACCAAAAGAAGCACCAGCATCTGCCCCTTTGCCGTGCTGAACTAGAATCAGCACAATCATCAAGACGGCTAAAATAATATGTACTACCAGCACAAAAGTTTGCATGCTGAACTCCTAATTATTGTGTATTGGCAAAGGCCTGCGCAATTTGATGGAACGATGCCGCATTTAAAGAAGCACCGCCGACCAGCGCGCCATTAATATCTGGGCAGGCTGCTAACTCTACTGCATTTTCCGGCTTAACACTACCACCGTACAGAATAGCCATTTGCGGACCATAGCTGGTCAGCTGGGTCAGACCTTCACGAATTTTGGCATGCATGGCCTGCGCATCTTCAGGCGAAGCGGTTTTACCAGTACCAATGGCCCAGATTGGCTCATAGGCAATTACAATATTCTGCCACTGCTCTGCCTCGACCACTGCCGCAATGTCACAAATCTGCTGTAATACCACCTGCTCGGCCTGGCCACTTTCACGCTGCTGCAGGCTTTCACCGACACAGTAAATTACGGTCAGACCGGCTGCCAGTGCATTTTGAATTTTTGCATTTAGAATTTGCACATTTTCAGCAAAAATTTCACGGCGTTCTGAATGACCGACCAGTACAAAGCCAATCTGGCTGTCTTTTAATAGCTCGGCACTCACCTCACCAGTATAAGCACCTAAACCAGCAATACGTGAAACATCTTGTGCCACGGTATACACCGGACGTACCGCAGTTTTCAGCTGTTCCTGAACACTGCCCAATGCGATTGCAACTGGCGCAACCCCTAAATGACACTGTGCGGCATCAATGGCCTGCTGTTCTAATAATGTTTTAAATTCTGAAACCAGCTGTTGCGCTTCTGCTTGCACTGGGTTCATTTTCCAATTGCCAATCACCCAAGGCGTAATCGCCGAACCCGACATACAATACCTATTCAAATACCTATGTTTCAATCGCGCACATTCTACACGTAAATCGATTCAGGACAGAACAATTTGTTGCGGCATTTTTAGATTTGCAGTCTAAATAGGCCCATCTGAACATCGGCTTAACAAAAATCTTTGCCGATTAATTGCGACTGGTTCATGCTTTTAGGGGATACTTAGGTGGTGACATCATTTTCAGATATGGTATTTTTATGCAACAAAAGTATAATTTTGTGATACCAATTATAAACAAACTTTTTTGATTTTTTTTAAGGACGTTGGGGAATGTCAGTACAACAAGCAATGCCTAGATTTACAGGTTTTATTCGGCGACTGGTCGAAGAAGGGCTTGTGACGGCTGAAAATATGCAGCAAGCCATTGTCGCGGCGAAAAAAGCCGAGACCGATATTGTGCCGTATTTAATTCAGCAGTTGCAGATTTCACCGCTGACCATTGCTGAAAAAATTTCCTATGAATTTGGTGAACCGATTTTTGACTTGGCGGTGTACGATTCGCGTCTGATTGTACGTGAAGGTCTGGATGAAAAACTGTTCACCAAATACCGAATTCTGCCCATTTTCCGACGTCACAATCAGCTTTATATCGCTACCAGTAACCCAACCAATATCGAAGCCATTGATGCGATCCGCTTTAACAGCAAGCTGAATATTGAAGTGGTGATTGTTGAGCATGACAAGCTGGAACGGCTGATTGAACAGAACTTTACCGAAGACAGCACCTTTGACTTTGATGAAGACTTTGATCTAGAAGTTGGCGACAACGCTCCCGAAACACAAGAAGATAACGATGAGCCACAAGGCGATGAAGCCCCAATCGTCAAATATATTAACAAGTTACTGATCGATGCAATCCGTATGGGCGCCTCGGATTTACACTTCGAGCCTTATGAAAAAAGCTACCGGGTCCGTTACCGGATTGACGGCGTACTGCGCCAGATTGCCAATCCTCCGTTACAGCTGGCTACACGGCTCGCCTCACGTTTAAAAGTTATGTCACAAATGGACATCTCGGAAAAACGTATTCCGCAGGATGGCCGGATCAAGCTCAAGCTGTCAAAAAACAAAGCCATCGACTTCCGTGTCAACTCACTGCCCACCCTGTTCGGGGAAAAAATTGTACTGCGTATTCTCGATCCATCTAGTGCCATGCTGGGGATTGATGCACTTGGTTATGAACCGGAGCAAAAAGAGCTGTTTATGGAGGCGCTGGACAAACCACAAGGCATGTTGCTGATCACCGGCCCGACCGGTTCCGGTAAAACCGTATCTTTATATACCGGCTTAAACATTCTCAACCGCGAAGACACCAATATTTCTACCGCCGAAGATCCGGTGGAAATTAACCTGGAAGGCATCAATCAGGTCAACGTCAACCCGAAAGTGGGTCTGACCTTTGCCGCAGCACTAAAATCATTCCTGCGCCAGGATCCGGATATTGTCATGGTCGGTGAGATCCGTGATCTGGAAACTGCAGAAATTGCCATTAAAGCCGCACAAACCGGTCACATGGTCATGTCGACGCTGCACACCAACAGTGCACCCGAAACCCTGACCCGTTTACGCAACATGGGCGTCCCCTCATTTAACATCGCCACCTCGGTGAACCTGGTGATTGCCCAGCGTCTGGCACGTCGTCTGTGTCAGAAATGCAAGGCCCCGGTGGAGATTCCACGCCAGAGCCTCTTGGAACTCGGTTTTACCGAAGAAGATTTAAACCAGCCAGAGTTCCAGCTGTATCAGCCGGTTGGCTGCCCGGAATGTCGTGAAGGTTATAAAGGCCGTGTCGGGGTCTATGAAGTAATGAAAGTCACCCCGGAAATCTCACGCATTATTATGGAAGATGGTAATGCCTTGCAAATTGCAGCAGCCTCGGCAAAATCTGGGTTTAACAATTTACGCCGTTCAGGATTAATCAAGGTCATGCAGGGGGTCACTTCTTTACAGGAAGTGAATCGTGTGACCAGCGAATAGATGAAGCATTTAAAATAAGGATAAACACGCATGGCTGTCAAAAAAGCACAGATGATGCCCACCTTTATTTATGAAGGGATTGACCGCAAAGGGGCAAAACTTAAAGGGGAACTGCCAGCACGTAATATGGCGCTGGCCAAGGTCACGTTGCGCAAGCAAGGGATCACCATCAAAACCATCCGCCAGAAGAAGAAAAATATTCTTGAAGGCTTGATGAAGAAAAAAGTCTCGACCCTGGACATCACGATTTTTACCCGCCAGCTGGCGACCATGATGAAAGCCGGTGTACCGCTGGTGCAAAGCTTTGAAATTGTGGCTGAAGGTCTGGAAAACCCGGCCATGCGTGAAGTTGTATTGGGGATTAAAGGCGAAGTCGAAGGGGGCAATACCTTTGCTGGTGCACTGCGTAAATATCCGCAACATTTCGATAATCTGTTTTGCTCGCTGGTTGAATCGGGTGAACAGTCGGGTGCTCTAGAAACTATGCTGGACCGGGTAGCGATCTATAAAGAAAAGAGCGAATTACTCAAACAAAAAATCAAGAAAGCCATGAAATACCCGGCAACGGTGATTGTGGTGGCGGTGATTGTCACCATTATCCTGATGGTCAAAGTGGTACCGGTGTTTGAAGAACTCTTCACCTCTTTTGGTGCCGACTTACCAGCCTTCACCAAAATGGTGGTGAATATGTCGCAGTGGACCCAGAAATACTGGTTTGTGCTGATTATTGTGGTCGGCTTTGCGATTGCAGCTTTTCTGGAAGCCAAGAAACGCAGCAAGAAATTCCGTGACCTGCTGGACAAAGCCGCCCTGAGAGCACCAATTTTTGGTGATCTGGTGTATAAGGCGATTATCGCGCGTTATAGTCGTACCCTGGCCACCACCTTTGCTGCCGGTGTTCCCTTAATTGATGCACTGGAATCCACTGCCGGCGCCACCAACAACGTGGTTTATGAAGAAGCAGTAATGAAAATCCGTGAAGATGTCGCCACCGGTCAGCAGTTGCAGTTTGCCATGCGGGTCACGGATAAATTCCCATCCATGGCCGTGCAGATGGTTGCGATTGGTGAAGAATCCGGTGCGCTGGATGCGATGCTGGATAAAGTCGCTACTCACTACGAAAACGAAGTCGATAACGCCGTCGATGGCTTAACCTCGATGATGGAACCACTGATTATGGCCGTTCTCGGGATTCTGGTCGGCGGTCTGGTGGTCGCGATGTATCTCCCAATCTTCCAAATGGGCTCTGTGGTTTAATGCAAGAATTCATTCATTATCTGATTCAACACCCAACTGCGCTGTATTTCGTAGTTGGGATTTTTAGTTTATGTATTGGCAGTTTTCTGAATGTGGTGATTTACCGCACGCCAAAAATGATGGAACAGGAATGGCGCAATGACTGTCAAATGCTGCTGCATCCTGAACAGGCCATCATTGATGAAAGCAAAATCAGCCTCAGTCAGCCAGCCTCGACCTGTCCGAAATGCCACAGCCCGATTCGCTGGTATCAGAATATTCCAGTAATCAGCTGGCTGCTTCTACGTGGCAAATGTGGCCAATGCCAAAACCCGATCAGTATTCGTTATCCTTTTATTGAACTGCTGACCGCAGTGTGTGCCTTAACCGTAGTCGCGGTTTTTGGCCCGACCCTGCAAATGCTGTTTGGCCTGGTGTTGACCTATGTGTTAATTGCCCTGACCTTTATTGATTTTGACACCCAGCTGCTGCCTGACCGCTATACCCTCCCCCTGGCTGCACTCGGCTTGGGGGTGAACAGCTATGCCCTGTACACCTCCGCTAGCTCTGCCATTTGGGGATATATCATTGGCTTTTTATGTCTGTGGGTGGTGTATTACCTGTTTAAGCTGGTGACTGGCAAAGAAGGTATGGGCTATGGCGATTTTAAATTGCTGGCCGCCTTAGGTGCCTGGATGGGCCCGCTGATGCTGCCGCTGATTGTGTTGCTATCTTCTCTGGTTGGTGCAATCATTGGCATTATTTTGCTGAAAATCCGCAAAGAGAACCAGCCTTTTGCCTTTGGCCCTTATATTGCCATTGCCGGCTGGATCGCCTTTTTGTGGGGTGATGCAATCATGAAGCTTTATTTAGGTCAATAAGGACAACAGGATGACATTTGTTTTGGGTTTAACTGGCGGCATTGGCAGCGGTAAATCGGCAGCAAGTCACTGGTTTGAAACCCAAGGCATTGTGGTGGTCGATGCAGATGTGGTGGCACGTGAAGTGGTTGAGCCAGGCCAGCCGGCCCTGACCCAGATTCATCAGGCCTTTGGCGACTGGGTCCTGCTCAATGGCGAGCTCAACCGCCGTGCCTTACGCGAGCATATTTTTAAAGAACCGGCAGCACGCAAAACCCTGGAAGCAATTACCCATCCGGCCATTCGCCAGTCGATCATCCAGCAGTTACAGGCAGCCCGCAGTGCCTATGTGGTGCTGGTGTCTCCACTGTTATTTGAAAGCAACCAGCATGAACTGACCCAGCGCAACCTGTTAATTGATGCCTCTGAAGAACTGCAGATTCAACGCGCCTCACAACGCGATGGACAAAGTATCGAACAAATTCGCAAGATTATTCAGGTACAGATGTCACGCGCAGACAAACGCCAGCGGGCAGATGATATTGTGCTGAATGATGGTCATCTGGAGCATCTCTATGCCCAGCTTCAACCCTTACATCAACACTATCTGACTTTGGCGCAACAGCAGCAGTCGGTTTAAGACGGCTTGTTTTGTCGTTCGATTTGCTGGCTTAAGCTGTCTTTCCGGCCCCACCAGCGCCAAGGCTGTAACGCCCCAATGCCCATACCAAGCAGACCACAGACAATCGCCAGGCTCAATGGCTCATTCAGTAACGGTACCGCCAGAATAGCGGCAATAAACGGTGCCAAGGTCACAATACTGCCAGCCTTAAAAGCACCTAAACGCTTAATCGCTTCGACATAGCTGAGCGTGGCAATAATCACCACAAAAATTCCATGAAACAGGGTCTGGCCGATTAAATGCAGTGGTTCGGGACCACTCAGGTTTTTTGGAAAAAATAGCCAATAAATAGGCACATACACCAAAGCTGACCAGATGGCTACACTGGCCATAGAATGCCAGGCCGACAGCTTCCATTGCCGCAACAGCACCGTAAAGACGCCCCACCATAAGGCACTCAGGAAAAACAGCAGATCGCCAAAACCGAAAGCGACACCGGTTTCCTGATACATCAGCAGACTCATGGCAGCAATCGCCAGCAGCATGATCAATACGCTAATCCAGGTATGCCGGTCAAAGGGCTGTCGAAACAGCAACCAGGCCGCCAGTGCAGTACATAAGGGAATACAGCCATTCAAGAAAATCGCCGCATGCGCCGCTGGCACAAAATGAAATGCACTATAAGCCGTCAGGCAGTAACCGACACCGCCAATCATCGCCAGGATAAAGGACTGTCGGGTCCATAAAAATGCCGTATCTTTACGATATAGCAAAACCGGCATCAGCAGGCAAAAGGCCAGCATAAAACGCAAGGCCACCAGATCCCAAGCACTAATGCCCCACAGGGCACTTAAACGGGTACTCAGGGTAAAGCCCCCCCAAATACACATGGTGATGGCCAGTAACAGATAGCCTTGCTGACGCGCGTTGATCATTAAGATGGAAAGAGCGCTTAAGCCGGTTGACGCTGACGGCAGGCTTCATACAGCGCCATGCCGGTGGCCACACTAACATTCAGACTTTGCAGATTGCCCATCATCGGGATATACACGGTTTGATCACACTGCGACTGGGTGATTGGGCGCAAACCGGTATCTTCGGCTCCCATCACCACACACACCGCCGTACCGGTGAAGTCAAACTTCTGGATCGGCAAGGCTTTTTCATCCAGCATGGTGCCGACCACGCGCACATTAAACTGCTCTTTGATTTGCCCCAAAGTACGGGCCAGATTGGTAACCTGAATAAATTTAACTTTCTCGGCGCCACCAGCAGCCACTTTACGCGCCGTTGGGGTCAGGCTGGCTGAACGGTCACGCGGTACAATCACCGCTTCTACACCCATGGCTGCTGCCGTACGGATACAGGCGCCCAGATTATGCGGATCGGTGACCTGATCCAGAGCCAGTAACAGTGGCTGATTGGACTGCTGCAACAGCTGTTCCAAATCTTTTTCATTTAAGGTTGGATGCGGACGCACCGCAGCCACCACGCCCTGATGAAATGGCAAACCGGCCAGTTTTTCCAGGCTGTCACGACTGGCTTTTTGTACGCTAATACCAAACGGCTCTGCCAGTTCCAGAATACGCTGTAAACGCTGGTCATCACGACCTTTGAGGGTAAACAGGGTTAATACACGCTCCGGTTCAAGTTCTAACAATGACTCTACCGAATGAACGCCATAATAATATTCTGGTTTTGCCATGAATGACCTCAACGCTGTGCTGTAAATCCAAAAGAAAAATCCTGCAAAGGAAACTTTACAGGATTTCTGTGTCGGCCTAGTTTAACCGATTTGGGCTAAAAATGCTTAGCCTTCTAAATGACAAACGTAGTCCAGTACATCATCAGTTTCAATCTTAAAACGGCTGTTGCCCGGTACATAAAAAGACTGACCAGCGCGGAAAAGCTCACTTTCTTCGCTATCAGCGATTTGCACACGACATTCACCTGAAATAATTTCCATCCGTTCAGGAACATGCGTTTCGAAAGTTAAGGCTTGTTCAGTCGGTAAAATCACACCCAGCGTCTTTTTGGTGCCATCTTCAAATTGCACCGTATGACTAATGCAGAGCCCGCCAAAATAAACATTGGATTTTTTTACCACTGATACATGATCAAACTGAGCTGACATGCGTATTCTCCAGCTAACGCGTTTTTATATTTTATGATTGAGGTAGTGTAATGCTGCCTACTGAACTAATCAATCAATCTTCATCTAAGGTAAATCACTCTATTTCCTGTCGTTTCAGGCAAGTCATTTTGCCTGGCACGCGAATAAATTCACCTCATTTTTGCGAGAGTCTAAATCAACTTTCAGGCAAGTACAAATACCTTTTAATCGCAGATGAACTAAAGTTCAACGCCCCCATTGCACTCTCCGACCATCTGTATTTTCAGCCTGACAAATCCTGCGCCGAACTGGTTCAATTCGGGTTATGCATCTGACTGATTTTCATCTGAATCTCTAAATATAGTGAGCACTTTTCTGCTCGTTTTCAGCTTGTCTGATAATCATAAAAAATTTGATGATTGGCAGATAAAGTTATGCAACATTCTGCCGACGCTGTATTGCAAGCACATGAAACTGGACACAGTTTTCTGTTTCAGATGAAGATAAGAGTAGATATTCCGATTGCGGCACTAGCGACTTGATCTACATGGTGGATGTAGAACCTCTGCTCACAGCACACCGCTGAATATTCTGTACCGAGAAGTTTTATTTTTCTGCAAAAATTAAGCTAGAATGATCGTGTTTTTTCAGTTGCTTAAAATAAAGGGCGATGCTTTGCACTGCCCAACCTGACACTCTTCAACTCAAACTTTTCGCAGCCTGGATGCGTTTATGCTGACACATTTAACCCTGATCAATTTTGCCTTAGCCGACCGTTTAGCCATTGATATTGAATCTGGTTTTAACGTCCTGACCGGGGAAACAGGTGCCGGAAAATCATTATTGCTGGATGCACTTTCGGCCTGTCTAGGCGAACGCACCGACACCAATTATGTTCGTTATGGCGCAGACAAGGCCGATGTCACTGCCACCTTCAGCTATCATGACGGTAGTCCAGAAGCCGAGTGGCTAAAACAGCAGGAACTGGATGATGAATCGGGCGAAATTCATTTACGCCGGGTAATTTTCGCCACCGGACGCAGCAAGGCCTGGATTAACGGCCGTCCGAGCAGTCTGTCTGAGCTCAAAGAAATTGGCCGTTTGCTGGTGCAGCTGTATAGCCAGCACAGCCAGCAGCAGCTGTTAGAACCGCCTTATCCAAAACACTGGCTGGATCGTTATAGCAATTTTTATGCGCCAGCCCAGGCCGTACGCGATGCCTATAGCCAGTGGCAAAAAGATATTCGCCAGCATCAGGCGGCTTTGGATGCCCAGGCGACGCGTAAACAGCGCATCGACACACTGGAATTGCAGCTGGAAGAATTAGAAGAAGTGGTCCAGGTCGATTATGCCGATATTGAACAGGAATTTGATCGCTTAAGCCATCATGAAGCGATTATGCAGGATTGTGCCTATAGTCTGAACGGGCTGGATGAAGCAGAGCCAAACCTGAGCCAGGAACTGTCCTCGATTTTACGGCGTCTGGAAAGCCATGCCGGCCGCAGTGAACAGCTGTCAGAAATTTATACTTCCCTGCTGAATGCGCAAAGTGAAATTGAAGATGCCACCGCCAGTTTGCGTCATTTTATTGACCGGCAGAGTTTCGATCCGGAGCGGATGGAAGAACTGAATTCCAAACTGGAAATTTTCCATCGTCTGGCCCGTAAATATCGCACCCAGCCAGAATTATTGAAAACCGAATATGACAACTGGCAGGCCGAGCTGGAACAGCTGCATCAGCTGGAAGATCCGGAAACCTTGGCCGAACAGGTCGAAGTGTCCTATCAGGACTTTTTGGCCAAGGCCGAACATTTAGACCAGATTCGACGTGAAGCTGCCGGACCTTTGGCCAAACAGCTGACCGAACAGGTGAAACAGCTGGCCTTACCAGAAGCACATTTTGAATTTAAATTTGAGCCTTTAGAGCAGCCATCGAGTGAAGGCTTAAGCTTTATCCAGCTGCTGTTTACGGCCAATAAAGGCATTCCAGCACAACCACTGGCGCGTGTCGCTTCGGGCGGTGAACTGTCGCGTATTGCGCTGGTGATGCAGGTCATGAATGCTGAAAAAACCGAAGCAGAAGTGCTGGTGTTTGACGAAATTGATGTCGGGATTAGTGGTGGTACTGCAGAAATTGTGGGGCGTTTACTGGCCGGTCTGGGGCAGCACGTACAAATTCTGTGTATTACCCATCAGGCGCAGGTTGCGGCTCAGTCTGACCAGCACCTGCTGGTGAAGAAACAGCAGACTGATCCGGCCAGTAGTACTATTTTAATGCTGCAAGAAGAAGAGCGGATTCTGGAACTGGCACGGATGACTGGTGGCGTCGAAATTAACGAAACCACCTTGCAGCATGCCAAGCAGTTACGTCAGCTCAAGTTTCAATCTGGCGTATAAAATCACTGAAAAACCACAAAAAATGTTTGGTGAAATAGCAATCCTCTTGTAACGTGATGATTAAGACCTATATCTATATCAGAACATACATTTTAGGAGAAAGGCTTAGGTGACCAAACAATATCTGACACATCGCTGTCTTATTGCGCCACCCGAGATAAATGATGACTTTTTTGCGAATACTGTCATTTATTTGGCGCGTCATGATGAAGACGGGGCGCAAGGCATTATTCTCAATCGTCCGGCAGGGATTCAAATTAAAGAGTTACTGAATGATCTGGATATTGAAGCCGATCATGTCCATCCACATGAAGTATTGCAAGGCGGGCCGCTGCGTCCGGAAGCTGGATTTGTGCTGCATACTGGCCAGCCAACCTGGCATTCATCCATTGCAGTTGGTGAAAATGTCTGTATTACCACTTCCAAAGATATTCTGGATGCCATTGCGCATAACGAAGGCGTAGGCCGTTACCAGATTGCCCTCGGCTATGCCAGCTGGAGCAAAAACCAGCTGGAAGAAGAAATTTCGCGTGGTGACTGGCTGATCTGTGATTCAGATATGGACCTGATTTTTAATCTACCCTATAGCGACCGTTGGGATGCTGCCTACCGGAAAATTGGAATTGACCGCACCTGGCTTGCATCAGAGATTGGCCATGCCTGAGTCTACTGCACACCTGATTATGGCCTTCGATTTTGGCACCCAGAAAATGGGCATGGCGGTGGGTCAATCCCTGATTGAAAGCGCCACGCCGCTGGCCCTGTTTCCCATGAAAGATGGTATTCCAAACTGGGACGAACTGCTGAAACTGGTGAAACAGTATCAGCCAAATTTATTTCTGGTTGGCTTGCCACTGAACATGGATGATAGCGAGTCAGAGCTGTCGACCCGGGCGCGCAAGTTTGCCCGACGTTTACGTCATCAGACCAATATCGAAACCCTGATGGTGGACGAGCGTTTGACCACGCGTGAAGCCCGTGATGAACTGGATCATTATCAGGCTCAGGGACGCGGTAAAAAAATTGCCGCCGACAGTATTGCGGCTGCCCTGTTCATTGAAAGCTGGTATCGTTATCCGCAAGGCGTCCAGCCTTAAAATCTCGCTGTTGACGTCCAAATCCCCTTTCTCTTGGTTTTCAGCTCAATCCGGTCTGTTATGATAGTCAGTACCGGATTTTTTCATTGATCTTTTTTCACGTTGTAGAGTAATCACTGATGGCAATATCGAGTTTTGGCAAAATTTTGATGGTTCTGAATTTATTTTCAGTGTCACGTCCGGTGATTAATGTCGATATGATCAGTGAAGAACTGGGCCTGTCCAAACCGACCAGCTACCGCTATTTAAAAGAACTGGTTTCGGCCGAATTATTGCAGCGTTTAAGTGGGACTTCGGGCGATTACACCCTCGGCTCGAAAATTGCAGTGCTGGATTATATTTCCCGCACCACCGATCCACTGGTGCAAATCAGCATTCCGTTTATGCAGGATATTGTGCAGCGTACCGAATTTTGCTGCGTACTGACCTATCTGAATCAGGATGCCTGTATCGACCTGCATGATGAAGTATTCCAGCATATGAATCTGCTGTCCTATGGCCGCGGCTGCCCACGTCCGGTGTATATGGGTTCGTCACCGAAAATCATGCTGGCGCATTTACCAAAACAGAAAATGCTGAATTATTATCAGCGTTTTGCCGTGCAGTTCCGTCAGTCCGGTTTTGCCCAGGATGAAGCCGAGTTCATCAGCAAAATGAAAAAGATCAAAAAACAGGGCTATTACTATTCTAGTGGTGAACTGGAACCGCAACTGGCCGGCTTGTCGGTGCCGATCAGACTCTCCAATAAAACAGCACCATTCACCCTGACCTTACTGGCCTCCAAAAACCGCTTTGAATTTGTCAATGTCGAAAAGCTGATTGCCATTTTGCAGGAAAATGCCGCGCTGATTGAACAGAAAGTTGAAAGTCTGAATCCACATACCTAGATTGATCTTTATCAAAATACAGCTGTTAAGATCAGCGTGGTGAGATAAATCTCTGCCCTGCCCGGCCTTTGGATCACAACCAGCATTAGAGTGGATAAAAATAGCGAAAGGTTAAATTGATTCGCGGCGTCACCACACGGCTGGATTTGGGCAGGCTGTGCTTCCAGTAGCGCTGGGTCTGCCCACGCATCACAATTAATTGACCACTCTGTAGCAGCAGCTCGACTTTTGCTGCGCTGTGTTTGTGCTTAAAGCTAAATTTACGGGTTGCACCCAGACTTAAAGAAGCAATCACCGTTTCTGCACCCGGAGATGCGACCAGACTCGGTTCATCATCACTGTGCCAGCCCAGTCCCTGACTGCCATCTGCATATAAATTGGCTAAACAGGAATTAAATGGATGTCCCACGATCTGTTCAATCTGCTGTTTTAACTGCCACAAAGCCGGATGCCAACGCTGCGCCTGCTTCAAACTGCCCGAATAACGATACTGATAATACTCATCACCATACCAGGCAATTTTCCGCGCGGTGACATAATGTTTGCCAAATAAGGTGACTTCATCGGCTTGCCAGGCCAGCTGCTGTAAACATTGCTGCAAGTAAGCGTGACTGTCCTCAGCGGACAGAATCAGCCCATAATCCTGCACGATCCCCTCATAGGGCAACAGATTCTGCCGTGGCTCGGGCGGAAACAGTTCCAGATTCATTGTGGCGTTTTCCTGCGAAGCGGAACTTCAGTTTAAACCCAAAACGGCTTCACAAATCAAAACATTCTCTGTGCTTGTGAGCCACGCCAAATCGACATAGACTGAAAAACAGGTTTTAGAATAAAAAATAATTGCTTATGAACTTATGGCAGCTCTTTCAGAAGCTCAAGCCCTTTGTGCGGCCGTATCGGCTGCTGGTGATTGCCACGCTGATTCTGACTTTAATTGGTTCTCTGACCGCACAGGTCAATGCCCTGACCCTGCAATATGCCGTCGACAGCATTAACCGGCTGGTAGAAGCCGGTCAGGGGCTGGCTGAAGGCTGGCAGATTCTGATAACCATTAGCGCCATTTTACTGGGCAAGGAAATCATTAATGCCTTTGTCCAATTCGGGCAGAAATTTTATGGTGAAAAACTGCGGATTTTTGTGTCGCAGGATTTGGCTCAAGGCATTATTGAGAAGTTCCTGACTTACCGGCTGGCGTTTTTTAATCAGGATAACAATCAGGCCGGCAAGCTGCAAACCCGGATTGACCGCGGCATTGGCTCCCTCACCCGGCTGGTACAAATCTTTTTTATTGATATTTTACCGTTATTTACCAGCGCGATTATTGCCTTAGGGCTGATGTACTGGGCCAATTTCTATGTCGGACTGGTGGCCTCGGCCATTGTGCCCATTTACTTCTGGCTGACCTATAAACAGGCCCAGAAACTTGGCAGCTGGCGCCGCAATTTACGTGATGGCCGCGAACGGAAAAGCCAGGGTATTCTGAGTATTATCAACTCGATTACCGTGATCAAATCCTTTAACCGGGAACATATCGAATCGGACAAACAGCTAAAACTGCAAAAGGAACTGACCGATAACCAGATGCATACCCGGCAGACCAGCTTCCTGTTTGATGGCCTGAAAACCTTTATTGAACAGATCGGAATTGTACTGATTATTATCCTGACTGCCTATTTTGTGCTGGATGGCCAGATGAGTATCGGCATGATCATGTATCACGTGCTACTGTTTAATAACGTGTCGGCACCAATCCGTTCACTGCACCGGATTTATGATGAAGTGAATGATGCCATGATCTACTCGGAAAGCTTTTTCCAGATTCTGGAGGCCGATGATGAAATTGAAGCCAGCGGTGCACAAAAACCGGCAATTCGTGGGCAATTCAATTTAAGCGGGGTCGAGTTTTATTATCCGAACGGGCATCATGCCTTAAAAAATATCGAGATGTGCATTCAGCCCAACAAGATTACCGCACTGGTCGGCCTGTCCGGTGCAGGGAAATCGACCCTGATCAGCCTGCTGGATAAATTCTATGAACCACAGCAGGGCAGCATTCAGTTAGATGGAGTGGATTTAAAAGACATCGACACCCAATACCTGCGTGACCATATCGGGCTGGTGCTGCAAAAAAACCATATTTTCCAGGGCAGTATTTTTGACAATATCCGCTATGGCAAAACCGATGCTTCTCAGGAAGAAGTGATACAGGCCGCCCAGAAAGCCTCGATTCATGAGCAGATTTTGCAGCTCCCGCAAGGCTATGACAGTGATGCCCTGATGCTCTCGGGCGGTCAGCAGCAGCGGATTGCACTGGCGCGGATGTTCCTGAAAAATCCACCGATTATTTTTCTGGATGAACCAACCGCCAGTCTGGATGCCATTGCCACCGAGCAGATCAAGCAGAGTCTGGATGAAATTAAACAGGGCCGTACCGTGGTGATTATCTCACACAGTCTGTCGCAGATTATTGATGCCGATTACACCTATGTCATGAAAGAAGGCGCGATTGCCGAACACGGCGAACATGACACGCTGTACCATCAGGACGGTGTCTATAAAGAAATTTTTGATGCGATGGCCAAAAGCCTGAATATTGAAAAGATTGCCAGAACCTTTGAAGATGATGCAGAAGAAGAAACCCATAGTTAAACCACAATCCGGTTAAAGATGAAGGAATGATTCTGTATTTTTTAATCCATAAAAAAAGCTCCTGTACAGGAGCTTTTTTGCCTTAAGGCTGTTTTAAATATGGCCAGGCGGCTTTTAAATAAATAAACATCGACCACAAAGTCAGCACCACCGCAGTATAGAGCAAGGCATAACCAAGCAATTCCAGTGGCTCCCAGTTCAGCAAGAACACGGAAATCGCAATCATCTGAAACGCAGTTTTATATTTCCCGACGGTAGAGACCGCCACGCTGGTACGCGCGCCGAGTTCTGCCATCCATTCACGCAAGGCCGACACGGTAATTTCACGTGAAATAATTACAATCGCGGCAAAGGCCATGGAAATGGTCGGCTGCCATTGCACCAAGACAATCAGGGCGGCTGCCACCATCAGTTTATCCGCCACCGGATCCAGGAAACGGCCAAAGGCTGAGGTCTGGTTTAAGGTTCGTGCCAGATAGCCATCAAACCAGTCAGTGACGGCAGCAATCACAAAAATAGCGGTCAGAATCAGATGCCGGGTCATCCCTGCATCATGATCATGGATTCCCATGGCAGGCGGCCAGTAGGCCACCAATAAAAATACGGGAATTAAGGCTATACGCGCTAAAGTTAAAATATTTGGAATGTTCAGGATTCGACCTGTTGTCATAGACACCGCCAATGCTTCCCCGTTATGCACGAGCTAAATGCACATATTTTTTGAGGGTTTATCCATCGTTAATAGGCTTCACTTTATACGAAATGGCAGAAAGTGTCACTAGGCAAAGACCGTTACGGTTTGCCGCGAAATGGCAATCAGCCGGTTTTCAGCATCCCAAAGATGCGCCGTTTCAGTAGAATAGCCATCTGCCGCATGCTCAGTAATCACTTTATATTTAAACCAATCATGCACTTGGTGGCGGATCGGATGCACATAAGTAATATGCCAGGTCAGCGAACTGGCCGGTGACAAGGTTTTAAATAAAGGCAGTACACCCGGTGGCCAAATGTCCATCAGTGTGACCAGATCGGCCACAGTAAAGTCGCGGTTGGCATGTTTTTCTGGCGTATAGCGGCACCAGCCACCAAAATCGGACTGCTGGCTGCCGGTACACGGATAATCGCCTTCGGCCCAGCACACCTCAAACTGCTGATAACATTCCGGCATCAGCTGATGCACCGGTAAATAGTTAAGCTGCGCTGGTGCAGGATAATCCGGCGCCACCGGTTCCTGCTGTACCTGAATAGTGGACTCACGCGCCGCGCCAAAGCTGGCCAGCAAGATGCTTTGTACCGCATCATCCTGCCATAAGCGCACTTCCAGCGTGGTCACCGACTTGCCCTGTCGCAAAATTTCTGCACTGATTCTGGCCCGGCCTTCCCGTACCGGCCCGACAAAGGTCACCGATGCACTGAGCAGGCGTTTATCCGGGTCGGCAAGCACCGAAAGGGCTTTCTGCATCATCAGTCCGGCCACCAGTCCGCCATAGATGGTTCGACCCTGTAACCAGCCTGTTGGAATCTGAATCCATTCATCCTGCTCGATTGCGGCAAATACAGAACGCAGCGACATATATTTTCCTTTTTATTGAGTGCGCTTCATCTTGCAGCTTTTCAGTGTGGATGTGAATGGTCAATCGTATACTGGCCAGTGACTATTTTTGCCAATAGGTCAAATATGCCGGACTTATTCGTGCAGAATTTTATAGATGGTCCGCGCCATGACCTGCCCCAGTCCCGGTACCAGCATCAGGTCTTTTTCCGAGGCTTTTAGCACGCCCTGAATCCCGCCAAAATGGGTCAGCAAATCACGGCGGCGTTTTGGTCCCAGGCCGGGAATCACTTCCAGCACCGAACTGCCACGTTTTTTATCACGTTTGGCCCGATGCCGGGTAATGGCAAAACGGTGCGCTTCATCCCGTACCTGCTGAATCAGATGCAGAGCTTTATGATCTTCCGGCAGCTGGATTTTGCTGCCATCGGTAAAATGCAAGGTTTCCAGTCCGGGTTTACGCCCCTCGCCTTTGGACACGCCGACCATAAAGGCTTCCAGTCCCAGTTCCTGCATCACTTCCATCGCCATATGCAGCTGGCCTTTACCGCCATCAATCAGCAGCAAATCCGGCAGCATGGCTTTTTTATAACGTCGGGTCAGGGCCTGACGCATTGCGGCATAGTCATCGCCTTCGGTAATGTCATTGATGGAAAACTGGCGATAATCGCGTTTGCGCGCACCGCCCGAATCAAACACCACACAAGACGCCACGGTCGCTTCGCCCATGGTGTGGGAAATATCAAAACATTCAATCCGGTCAATAGGACGCCCCACCACCTGCTCCAGCTGATGAAAACGCTCATTCAACTCGAAGTGATTGGCCAGCTTGCCTTTAATCGCGTGTTGCACGTTCATTTGTGCCAGTTCTTGCCATTCGGCCCGGGTTTCGCGGACTTTGTGCTTGATCTGGACTTTCTGCTGAAACTGCTGCTGTAGCGCCTGCTCCAGCTCTTTGGCATCTGGCAGTTCTATATTGACAATCAGCTCGGCCGGTACTTCATCGGCGACCTGAAAATAGAAGTTGGCGATAAAATCGGACAGCATCTGGCCCTGATCATCTCCGAGCATATCCGGAAAATAGCTTTTCCCGCCCAGCATCTTGCCATTGCGCACATGCATAATCTGCACACAGGTCACCCCGGCCTGATAGGCAATTGCCAGAATATCGGCTTCGCCTTTGACCTTATAAATCGCCTGCTGTGCCTGTACATCGCGCAGCAAGGCCATCCGGTCCCGATAAAACACTGCTTTTTCAAATTCCAGTGCTTCGGCCGCGGCTTCCATTTTGGCAATCAGTTCCTGATTCAGTTCACGGGTATCGCCCTGTAAAAAGCGGATCGAGTTCTGCACATCTTCCTGGTAGGCTTCCGGTGAAATCAGCCCGACACAGGGCGCCGAACAGCGTTTGATCTGGTATTGCAAGCAGGGACGTTTGCGCTGGGAAAAATAGCTGTTTTCGCACTGGCGCACATTAAACAACTTTTGCAGCACGATTAAAGTATCACGGGCGTTGTAGGCACTTGGATAAGGCCCGAAAAATTTACCGACCTGATGCTTGCCTTTGCCACGGCCACTGGCAATCCGCGGATAAGGCTTGTCACTGGAGACAAAAATATAGACATAAGATTTGTCATCGCGCAGCATGATGTTATACGGCGGCCGATGCAGCTTGATCAGGTTCTGTTCCAGCAGCAAGGCTTCGGTTTCAGAGCGTACCACCAGCGTTTCAATATCATAAATCCGCGCCACCAGCGCCTGGGTTTTCGGATGTTCGATGGTTTTTACGAAATAGCTGGACACGCGATTTTTAAGATTCTTGGCCTTGCCCACATATAACAGTTCCCCATCTTTACCCAGCATGCGGTAAATACCGGGTAAGGTGGTCATATTGGCCAGAATTTTGACAATATGTTCGCGTGCGTTTTCGTTCACATTCAGCCTATTTATCGATCTCGTCTGCTCTAGCATGATGTGATGGTGATTCTGCTATTTTCAAGCATTGCCGCGCAAGCATGCCGGCAGAAATGACATGATTGCTACAAAGTCTTAGTGCCACAGACAAATTTTGCTATGCTGAACTGCTTGTCCCGCTCAGGATTCAGTTTATGCACACCGTCCACTCTGCCATGCATATTATTCAGCCGACCACCTCAACACATGCGACATCGGAAAAAGACCGCCTGATTGGCAAACCGCGCTTTCATTTTGAACCGCGTGAAGTGATGCAGCTGCTCAGAACCCGGATTATTGGACAGGACACAGCCTTAAATGAAATTGAAAAAATGCTGCATGTGGTCAAGGCAGATTTTTCCAGCCCGGAACGTCCGCTGTCGGTGACGCTAATGCTGGGGCCAACTGGCGTCGGTAAAACTGAAACTGTCCGGCTGATCAGTGAAGCGATTTATGGCCGCCCGGATGCTTTTTGCCGGATTGATATGAACACGCTGGCACAGGAACATTATGCAGCAGCACTCACCGGTGCACCGCCGGGCTATGTTGGCTCCAAAGAAGGCCATAGCCTGTTTGATGAAACTGCGATTGCAGGCAGTCACACCCGCCCCGGCATTGTGCTGTTTGATGAACTGGAAAAAGCCTCGACTGAAGTACTGCGCGGGCTAATGAATGTGCTGGACACCGGCAAACTGACCCTGACTTCTGGCACCAAAACCATCGACTTTCGCAATTGCATGATTTTCATGACCAGTAATGTCGGTGCCCAAGCTGCGCAGCAATATCTGGACAAGCTGAATCTGTTCCCGAAAAAAATGCAGGACCTCTGTCTAAAACGTCTGCCGGCCAGACAGATTATTGAAAAGGTGATGCAGCGCCGTTTTGATCCGGAATTTCTCAACCGGATTGACCGGACCCTGCATTATGCGCCGGTCCAGGAAAATGCCCTGCCGCAACTGGTCGAGATTGAACTGGAAAAACTGAACAAACGCCTGCAGCATCAGAAACGTCAGGTGCAGCTGACCGATGCCGCCAAGGCTTATTTTTATCAAGGACATGATATTCGCTATGGCGCCCGGCATTTGGGCCGCCGCATGCGCACCGAACTGGAACCGATTCTGGCGCTGTATTTCCTCAGTCATCCAGAGCAGCTTAGTCTGTGTCTGGACTGTCAGGATCAGCAGCTGTTGATTCAGCCGGACCCAGCGACCAGCACTGAATCAGGACGATAAAGGCTGTTTAATCGCGGCGCAGAATTGCTCCGGATGCCGCGGCGACACCAGCACAAACTTGTTCACGCCATCTTGCTGATAGTCAATCTTTAAGCGTTTTAAGGACATGGCCGGAGATGCCACCGAGTTATTGGTCGGTGATACTTTTTGAATCTGCGCCAATGGGATGCGCCAGCTTAAAAACAGGCAGCGGATGGTCAGGCAGTCTTCGCTCACACGATAGCGGGTATTCCACACCGGCCACCAGATCACCACAATGGTCAGCAGATACACCGCGGTATGCACCGGATACGCTTGCATGGTGCCTTTGGCCTGCATGGTCAGCAACAATTGCACCAGCAGCCCAGTCATACAGATCAGAAAAGCCAGCACCCACCAGTCAATTTTGGAACGAAATTTCTGCATTATTTTCCCCTTTACTGTCTGTATCTTACACAAAATTTATGGGGGCTGCTGTATTCGGCCGTGCAGAAAAAAACGCCCATGTGGGCGTTTGGGTTGGAGTGCAAAAGATCAGCATGTCATCTTAAAACAGATAAGGCCGGATAAAAATCAGGAAGAATAGCCCCAGCATCAGCACCCATTTTAAAATGTAATATAGGGTCCGGTTTCTGGCTTTCAGGGCCTTGGCTTGAATCCGGATCTGATAAACATAGGCAAAGACTTTATTCAGGCCGCCAGTGCGGTCCCCGACTTCATTGGGCGAGCTGGCCGCCGTCATCACCTTTTTACCAAACCAGTGATTAAACTTTTGCATCCAACGGGTAGTTAACGGCCGCTCGACATCGGCAAAGAAAATAATCCGGTTTTGCGTAGTGCCATTTTCAGCATAGTGAATATAGGTTTCATCAAATACCACACTTTCACCATCACGCCATGAATAGCGCTGGCCATCGACATCAATAAAACAGCGCTCATCATTCGGGGTCATTAGGCCCAAATGATAACGCAGCGAACCGGCATAAGGATCGCGATGCCGGACCAGGCGGCTGTCCGGTGCCAGTTCGGTAAACATTGCCGCTTTGATACTTGGCAAGGTTTTTAATAAAGCCGTGGTTTTCGGGCACAGCTCGGCCGCAGAAGGATGCGCGGTGTCATACCATTTCAGGTAAAAGCGTTTCCAGCCGGTTTTAAAGAAAGAGTTAAACCCCAGATCATCATATTTGCTGGAGGCCTTGATGCCGCCTTGTTCATACAGCGCTTTGGCCTCATCGCGAATCATCTCCCAATGTTCATCCAGCACTTTTAAATCCTGAAAATGCTGGGTGTCGATATAGGGCTGATTCGGTACGCGTGAAAAACGGTACATCAGAAAATTAATCGGGGCGAACAGGGTCGAATGGTCAAAGAACTGACGATAAAACGAATGCCGAACTTTGCCGCGTTGCTGGATATAAAACGCTGAAATGACAAAGATGGCCAGAATAATCCACTTAAGCATAGCAACATCCGGGAAATTGCCGCCCTGTACAGGGACGACAGACAAGCCAAAATATCGGCGAGCATAACAAATTTAGCCAGGCCAATCAGCCGGTCGTTTAAGACACAGCGTTGCAAAACTGGCGCTGTTCAGGTACCTGTACTGCCCTGCCCATTCACACGAATTGACTTTTTTGACCAAAACACCACAACTCTGGCATGGGCAGCGCCAGCTTTTTCCGTTATAAACAGAGGGCAACTGCGCCAAAAAAGTAAAACTGAAACAAGTACTTCATTGGCTTTTAAGCGAAATAAGCAGGAGAAGAAAGGGAACAAGACCTTGATTGGGCATAGAAAAATTGATGACCCTAGCGTCACGGCTTGATACAACTTGTTATGTTCTTTTTCGATATAGTTATCGTAAGATTAGCGAGGCATAGAAGTGTGCGGGAAATGCACACTCGCTTCACAACATCAACTTAGAAATCCTCCAAAATAAAGGAGATCAGGCATGATCCACGCTGGCAATGCCATTACCGTCCAAATGCTTTCGGACGGAATTGCAGAATTCCGCTTTGACTTACAAGGTGAGTCGGTCAACAAATTTAACCGTGCAACGATTGAAGATTTTAAAGCTGCAATTGACGCTGTCAAAGCCAATAGTGAAATTAAAGGCTTGGTGGTCACTTCAGGCAAATCGACCTTCATCGTGGGTGCAGATATCACTGAGTTTGGTGAAAACTTCGCACAAGGCGAACAAGCAATTGTGGAATGGGCCTTGCCTGTTCACGACATCTTCAATGCTTTTGAAGATCTAGATATTCCTAAAGTGGCTGCCATTAATGGTATGGCGCTGGGTGGCGGTTTTGAAATGTGTCTGGTCTGTGACTACCGTGTCATGTCCGAACAGGCGCAAGTCGGCCTGCCAGAAATCAAGCTGGGAATCTTCCCAGGCTTTGGTGGTACAGTACGTTTAAGTCGTTTAATCGGGATCGACAATGCGGTGGAATGGATGGCAATGGCCAATCCGAAAAAACCAGCCGCAGCATTAAAAGATGGTGCAGTAGATGCCGTTGTTGCCGCAGACAAACTGACTGAAGCCGCAGTTGATCTGGCTAAACAGGCAGCAGCTGGCCGTCTGGACTGGAAAGCAAAACGCCAAGAAAAATTAGACCCTGTAAAATTGAACCCACTTGAACAAATGATGGCGTTCAACACGGCGAAAGGTGCGGTATTAGCCAAAGCGAATCCTGCACAATACCCAGCACCAAAACTGTTACTCGATTCATTACAAGCCGGCGCTGGCCTGAGCCGTAATGATGCCCTAAAAGCAGAAGCGGAAGGCTTTGCTAAAGCTGCTGTAACGCCTCAAGCAGGTGCGTTGATTGGTTTGTTTATCAACGACCAAGTGGTGAAAAAGACCTCGAAAAAATATGAAAAAGGTGCACATCCTGTGAACCAAGCGGCTGTACTCGGCGCGGGTATCATGGGCGGTGGTATTGCTTACCAAGCGGCAAGCAAAGGCACACCAATTATCATGAAAGACATCGGCAACCCACAATTAGCATTGGGGATGTCTGAAGCAAACAAATTGCTGACCAAGCAAGTTGAACGTAAAAAAATGACACCTGCCAAAATGGGTGAAACTTTGGCACGTATCCGCCCAACTTTAAGCTATGACGAGTTTAAAGAAGTGGATATCGTGATTGAAGCCGTGACTGAAAATCCAAAAGTCAAAGGCATTGTGTTGGCTGAAACTGAGAAAAATGTTCGTGACAACACGATCATTGCTTCAAATACGTCTACAATTTCAATCACACGTTTGGCTGAAAACCTACAACGTCCAGAAAACTTTGTCGGCATGCACTTTTTTAACCCAGTGCACATGATGCCATTGGTAGAAGTGATTCGTGGTGAAAAAACTTCACCTGAAGCAATTGCGACCACTGTGGTTCTTGCTCAGAAAATGGGTAAAACACCAATTGTTGTGAACGACTGCCCAGGCTTCTTGGTGAACCGCGTATTGTTCCCTTACTTTGGTGCATTCGACTTGTTACTTAAAGATGGTGCAGACTTCCAGCAAGTCGACAAAGTCATGGAAAAATTCGGCTGGCCAATGGGTCCTGCTTACCTGATGGACGTGGTTGGTATCGACACTGGCGTTCACGGTGCAGAAGTTATGGCAGAAGGTTTCCCTGACCGCATGAAGCCAGACTATAAAGGCTCAATCCAAGTCATGTACGAAAACAAACGTCTTGGTCAAAAAAATGGCGTAGGTTTCTACAAATATGAATTGGATCGCAAAGGCAAAAAAGCCAAAGTGGTTGATCCAACTGCATACGAGCTTGTGGCATCTGTGGCAACATCTGAAAAACGCGAATTTGATGCACAAGAAATCATTGACCGTATGATGTTGGCGTTCTGTAACGAAACTGTTCGTTGCTTAGAAGACAATATCGTGGCAACACCATCTGAAGCAGATATGGCGATGATTATGGGTGTAGGTTTCCCTCCATTCCGTGGTGGCCCATGCCGTTACATCGACCAAACAGGTGTTGCTGAATATGTTGCGCTTTGCGACAAGTATGCACACTTAGGAAAAGCTTATGAAGCGCCACAAATGTTGCGTGACATGGCTGCTAACAACAAAAAATTCTACGGTTAAGGAGCAACGTGAATGGCTACTTTAAATCCACGTGACGTTGTCATCGTTGATGGCGTACGTTCTGCAATGGGTAAAACCAAAAACGGTATGTTCCGCAATGTACGTGCTGACAGTCTATCGGCTGAATTGGTTCGTGCTTTAGTTGCTCGTAACCAATTTGATGTCAACGAAGTTGAAGATGTAATCTGGGGCTGTGTCAACCAGACTCTGGAACAGGGCATGAACATTGGCCGTAACATTGCCTTACTGGCTGAACTGCCAAAAACTGTGGCGGGTCAAACTGTGAACCGTTTATGTGGTTCATCCATGCAGGCGATTCATACTGCAGCGGCGCAAATTGCTACTAACCAGGGTGATATTTTCATTATTGGTGGTGTTGAGCATATGGGCCATGTAGGCATGATGCACGGCATCGACCTGAATCCTGAAGCCTCTAAATACTATGCCAAAGCATCAAACATGATGGGCTTAACTGCTGAAATGTTGGGTCGCATGAACGGTATTTCGCGTGAAGAGCAAGATGCCTTTGGTGTGGAATCACATCGTCGTGCATGGGCTGCAACACAAGAAGGTCGTTTTAAAAACGAAATCATTGGCATTGAAGGTCATGACGCAAACGGCTTTAAACAGCTATGCGACATCGACGAGGTGATTCGTCCAGATGCCAACCTTGAGGCGTTCCAAGCTTTACGTCCTGTATTTGACCCGAAAGGCGGTACAGTCACTGCGGCAACATCTTCAGCATTGTCTGATGGTGCATCTGCGATGCTGCTTATGTCTGCTGAACGTGCACAAGCTTTAGGTTTGAAACCACGTGCGGTGATTCGCTCTATGGCAGTTGCAGGCTGCGATGCAGCAATCATGGGTTATGGCCCTGTACCTGCAACACAAAAAGCGCTTAAACGTGCAGGCTTGTCAATTGCAGACATTCAAACTTTTGAATTAAACGAAGCGTTTGCTGCACAAGGTTTGTCTGTTCTTAAAGGCTTAGGCATTTATGATCAGCAAGATCGTGTGAACTTGAACGGTGGTGCAATTGCACTCGGTCACCCATTGGGTTGTTCAGGTGCGCGTATCACCACCACATTGCTGAACGTGATGGAACAGCAGGATACACAAATCGGTTTAGCGACCATGTGTATTGGTTTGGGCCAAGGTATCGCGACGATTATCGAACGTGTTTAATCTTTAAATACCAAGATAAAAAACCCCGCTTAATACGGGGTTTTTTATATTCGCAGAAATCACTTAATAAAAACGCCCCATGTGCTACATCGGGCGTTTTTAAATTGCATCTCAATCACGACTGAAGCAAGCTTCAGCTCATCGCCTTAATGTTCCGGCTTGGCCACTGTGGTTAACACTGGCTCAACCACTGTCTTTTTACCAAAATGAAGATGGTTAAACAGGATATTCAGGAAAATCGCCATCACACAGGTCGAGCTAATGCCCGAATGGAACAGGGTTTTAAACCAGGTTGGAAACTGGGCATAGAAGGAATGATCAATAATTGGAATCATCCCGGCGGCTAAAGACGTTGCCACAATAATCAGGTTTTTCTGATCGCTATAGTCCAGTTTAGATAAAGTACGAATTCCGCTGGCCGCCACTGTACCAAATAGGACCAGACCAGCGCCGCCTAATACCGGCGTAGGAATGGAAGCAATAATACGGCCCATAATCGGTAGCAGGCCCAAGATCACCAGAATCAGGCCACCGGCAGCTACCACAAAGCGGCTTTTCACACCGGTAATCGCCACCAACCCCACATTCTGAGCAAAGGCACTTTGCATAAAGGTGCCAAAGAAGGGCGCTACTGCTGAGGAAATCATATCGGCGCGCAAGCCATTGGCAATACGCTTGTCATCGACTTTGGCACCGACAATATCTCCCACTGCAATAATATCGGCCGTGGTTTCAGTTAACACCACCACCATCACAATGGTCATGGCCAGAATTGCAGACAGATGAAAAGTCGGTGCGCCAAAAGCCAAAAAGTCAGGAAAGGCAAACCAGGCACCCTCACCCACTTTGGAAAAATCGCCAAAACCCAAGACATAGGCCAGAATCGAACCGATCAGAATCGCCAGTAAAATTCCGGTACGGCGAATGGTTTCAGAACCAAAACGGCTTAAAAGCAGCAAAATCCCCAGGGTCATGGCGGCCAGACCAATATTTTGCATAGAACCCCAGTCGGGTGCATTGCTATTGCCGCCCATAATCCAGCGCACAGCCACCGGCAATAAAGACAGGCCGATGATGGTAATCACACAGCCGGTCACCACCGGTGGAAAGAAACGGATAATCTTGGCAAAAAATGGCGCCAGCAATAACCCGATTAAGGAGGAGGCAATCACCGCGCCCAGAATGGCATTAAAACCGCCACCCGTGGTGGCAATACCCACCATGGTGGCTACGCCGGCAAAGGACACGCCTTGTACCAGTGGCAAGCGTGCCCCGAAATATTTCACCCCCAAGGTTTGTAACAGGGTCGCCAGTCCGCCCATAAATAATGAGGCAGTAATCAAAATCCCGATTTGCGCAGCAGTTAAACCGGCCGCTGTGCCGACAATTAATGGCGGTGCCACAATACCGCCATACATGGTTAATACATGCTGTAAGCCATAAGTCAGGCTTTTTCCTGTCCCTAAAAATTCATCTTCGGGCGAAATATTCTGTTTGCTCGTTGTCATATGTAGCCCCACGCCGCAGCTTAGTGATGCTTTTCTCTGAAGCCATCCTTAAAAATATACTGGCCCTTGCCTGCATGTTGCAGACAAGCGCGATTCCTGCGGGATTGGAGCAATTACTATGCCATTTTAAAAAATCTGCCGGATTTTGCTGGTAAATCGGCACCAACATGAGGAGGAGATGAACTAGTTAAAAACAAGAAAGAATAGAAAGATAATTTCTTAAATTTTAGAATTTTATCAATTACTTATACCAATATTTTTTCATTCATAATTTTATTCTTTTCCTCTTTTTAAATGGATCACGCACGATGCTGTCCATGTATATAACTCGTAGCCATCCACACCCTTAAAAAGCGCTAGAGGCTGTACACTCACAGTGCATTTTCACAGCCATCGCGGCCAGCAGCAGCACTAAAATATGTCCTGAGCCTGTGGCCAGGTGATCATTAAGAATGCACCTTGCATCTGCCGATACTGCCCCATGACGGTGTTGGGGCAGTATTAAGCTTTGGCTTAAAACAGGTGCAAGAAGTTGAGCTGTTACTTACAGTTTTTCAGCCAATGCCTGCTGATGCGCCTGGATAATCTCCTGCATTTGCTGATTCAGCTTGAGCATGTCCTGATAGGCCTGATTAAACTGTTTCAGGCCTGCATCTTCATAGAACATAAACAGGTTGTTTTTCATTTCCCAGCGATTATTTTTTAGAATCCCAAGCAGCACATAGGCCTGACTCAGGCTCTGTTTTTCCAGCTCAAACAGCACTGTGCCTTCATCATTCTGGCGGCTTTCCAGCAGAGATTCACTTAACTGACGGCGTAGATGCGATTTAATCGGTAATTCTTCAATTTGGGCCGGCGCCTGAGCTTCATGTTCAGTCAGATGCTCCTGATACAGCTCCATCATGGCTTTGACCTGTGACAGCATCGCTTCAGTTTCAGCATAGTCCTGTTTTTTATCTTCATTCAGGCGTTTAATATCCAGAAACTGATCCCATTGCAGCGCTTTCAGCTCACGTAAATAGCTGTTACGCGCTTCGGCACTTTGCACCAGATGGCTAATCACAAATTCAGCCATCAGGGCATAATCACCGCTTAAACGCGGATCGGACGGATCAACCTGAATCGGGGTCGACCAATCCTGCGCCTGTACATAAATCTGCTCGGCCTTGTCATACAGTACGTTCTGATATTCGTGTAATTGGGTCAGTTCTTTTTGTTGTGCCTGATATTGATAAAACATCAATCCAAACACGGCACAGGTCACGAGGACGATGATCCACACTATACGTCGCATATCCTGTCCTCTTGTTGTATTTCTCGTTATCATAACGCTTTGTTGTTGTATCGCCTGTTTTTTAGACAAAATTATTCAACAAAGCACACAAAAGATCAAACAATAAAAATGACTTAAGTGATTTATTTTATTCAGCTAATTTTTTATTGTTTAGCTTATTTTCAAAAAATATAAAGTGATGAGGATGAAAAATACGGTTTGCTGGCGGCAAAGTACCCATCTCGGCTTTAATTCAGGCAAATCATCCCCATCAATAGTTGAAAACAAGGCAAAGAGAATATTCATGCGTGTAGATATCTGGTCCGATGTGGTCTGCCCTTTCTGTTATATCGGCAAAAAACGTCTTGAAGCCGCGGCAGCACAGGTCGGCGTAGAACTTGAGGTGCACTGGCACAGCTTCCAGCTTGACCCGGAGGCACCGGAACGTCAGGAAATTTCCAACTCTGAACGTCTGGCACAAAAATATGGCCGTACCTTGGCAGAAGTAGAAGACATGCAGCGCAATATTGCCAGCATGGCTGCTGAAGAAGGCATCCAGTTTAACTGGGAACAGGCCAATTCCGGCAATACCTTGAATGCCCACCGTCTGATTCATCTGGCGCAAAGCAAAGGCTTGGGCAATGAAGCCAAAGAGGCTTTTTTCTACAGCTATATGACCCAAGGTCTGGCTATTGGCGAACGCGAAACGCTGGAAGATGTCGCTGCACGTATCGGTTTAAACCCGGTGGAAGTCGATGATGTGCTCGATTCCGATGCCTATGCCGATTTTGTGAAATTTGATCAGGATGTAGCACGTGATCAGCTTAAAGTGACGGGCGTACCCTTTTTTGTATTTGACCAGCGCGTTGCTTTAGCCGGTGCCCAGCCACGGGAAGTGTTTGAACAGGTGCTGAAAAAAGCTTTGGAAACACCTACAGACAACGGCGCGCAATGTCAGGATGACCAGTGCGATGTACCGGAACAATAAGCAGTTACATCCTTAAGCATCGCTGCCATAAAAAATCCCCTTACGGGGATTTTTTTCTATGTACTTTATTCCACCAGGAAACTGATTTTTAAATTAACCCGATACTCGGTAATCTTATTGTCCTTAATCACCACTTTCTGTTCATTAATCCAGGCACCCTGCAGGTTTTTGACTGTTTCACCGACTTTGGCAATGCCGCTTTGAATGGCATCTTCAAAACTTTTATTACTGCTGGCATTCACTTCTACTACTTTTGCAATCGCCATGATTGATCCCTCAGTGTTGGTATAAACGTTCATCTTAGAATAAAAAATAGACAATAAAAGAGCGCTTAACCATACCGCGTCAAAAACTTACATCTCTATACAGATCAAGGGATTTGTACAGAGATGACGCATGGATGGGGCAAAAAATCTGGAGATTTTTTCATCTTAAAACAGGATGATCTCGTTCTTGTAAAAATCATCATTAATTTAAATCTTGTAGCTAAATGATTAGAGCAATTATTCTAATTTATTGTTTTTAAATGTTATTTTTTAACAAAAAGTCTTAAACTTGCCGATATGATCATTTTCTCTCAATCACAACGCGCTATCATAGCTGTTGTTTGAATACACTCTCCCACGATGACTTTTCTCCCAAGTCATCCTTTTTTTGTGAAGGTAAGATTGATGAACGTTTTAAAAGCGCTTGGCCTGTTTATGGTCACCCTGTATGCAGCCAATGTATCAGCAGAAATGGTTTATGTACCAAGCTTCCCGACTGAAAAAGCCCACACTGAAACCGTGAGCAACGATCAGCCTGCAAGCGCTGAACAGAACAAAGAAGCTTAAGCACTTCTTTAAATACAAGCAGACCTCAGGTCTGCTTTTTTTATTGCGGTTTAGAACAATTCTGCGGCTGACACCTGATCCGACCGGACAATTTGAGACTGACATTTTTTGTCAATTCGGCAGCATGATCTGTTTATTCTCTGATTTAACTGAAATTTATCTAAAAAATTTTTTAATATTTCTTATATTGAAATCCCAATTTCTGTCATAAATGCCTAAAAATCCACAAAAGCTGACATTTTTTTTCATGTAATTTTTAGTGAAATACCTATAATCAAAGTGATCCAAAACAATTATTTAAGTACAGGTTGATGAGAGAGCAATGCACGAACTTCAAGCCCTGATTCAGAGAAAAATTTCTCCACAAGAGATTAATGTAGAAAATCTGGTGGCGCTGGCGGAACATTATTCACAGCCGCATTCTGCCGAATACAAATTGGTTGAACTGGCCCTGAATATTGTCCTGGCCAGTTATCTGGAAAAAGCACAACAACTGGTTTAAGTTTCCACCATGAATACTTTAGAAAAATCCCGGCTGATTAAAGAACTGCACGACCTAACGGGCGCGCTGGAGCGCCGTTCCTTGAGTCTGTATGAAACCGCCAAGGCCAAAAGCCGGATTAAAAGTATTTTTGTTGAATGCGACCAGCCTCTGTTTAAAAAGCAGATTCTGGCCTATAAGACACAGGTGCAGCCGGAACGTTCTGCCGAAGAATTTGCGCGTGACACCATTTATGCACGTTCTTTTCGGGGCGTGTTTCAGCAGGTCGAGGCGCTAGAACAAGCTTTATATACCCAGCCCGATTCAGGTTGGGCTATCTTGTATCAGCCCGCCTCCGGCTGGCAAATCTGGCTGATTCCGGCACCCGCACGTACTGCCCTGCTCAGTGACTGGGGCAATCTGGAACAGGTCTATCGCTGGATGTTGCAACAGCAGCATCAGTATCGCAGTCTGCACACCGATCTGGAATTACTTAACCAGCAAAACTATGCCGCAACGCAGGCCTTTCAGCATACCGTCGCAGTACGTACAGCTGTAGCGATAGAACCTGAAGCAGCAGCTCAGCAACTCAAGCCTACCAAAGCCGCACCTGTTCAGCCTGAACAGCAAGCAGAGTCTAGCGCCCGTCATCTGCTGCTCAATCAGCTCAGCTGCCCGATTTCCGAATTACCCCTGGACCATCTGCCGGCGGAAAAACTGTGCCGGGTATTTTTACCAGCCCGGCCTGAAGTGATGCAGTATGCCGATGTGCTGGTTCATGATGCAGAGCAAGCGGCTCTGCTCAAACGCCCCGGTTATGTGGCCGAGCAGATCAATGCCCAAGGTCGTTTTATTAAATATCTGGTCTTGTTTGGCGCCTTGGATGCTATGCAGGCCACCCGTTTTGCCCATGCCTTTAGCCAGCAGCATGAACATGAAATTGCCGCAATCCGTGAAATAGACAGCGCTGTACTGGAAAGCCAGCTGTTTGCGCTGGACAGCCTGTTTCAGTGCTATCAACATGCCGAGCAGATGATCTGGCACAAAGAAGATTATTATCCGTTTATTCCGCTACAACTGATTCATACCCAGAAATTTATCCAGTTTGAGGAAACAGCAGCCACGCTGGCCACCCCGCTGATTTTATTAAAAGAGCGACAAAAAATTCGCCTGATTCATGGCCAGCAGCGTTTACAACTGGCTCGTACCGAACCGGCCTATCCCTATATTCTGCTCGATCGTCAGCAGGGCGTGAGCTGGCAAATTATTCAAAAAGTCTTGAATCACCTGCCTGCGCCGGTCGACCCTTTACGTCTGGTTCAGGCCATTCAACGGCTCACCGCCAGTTAATGTTTATGTTTTTGTAGCTGCATCTTGCTTTTCGCCTGAAGATTTTCAACACTAGCAAAAAGAGCTTAAAGATCAGTAAATAATGCCAAGAAAAGTACATTTTATAGCGCCATCATTATTATTATTTTGCCTGTTAGGCAGTGGATATACGGTTGCAGACAACAATACCAACCTGGAGACAGAACCGCAGACCGCACCACCAGGTTATGAGGTGCCACTGGTGCCCGAAAGTGAGGCGGGTAATGGTTTTTTCTATACCCTGCCGCGGCTGATTGATGCCACCCCGACCATTTTGCCGGAACAGTCGAATGAACCGATTGTGCCGCCCACGCATGAAACCGAAGAACAAAGCTGGGTAGACCGGCGCCAGAAGCAGATTCGCCATTGGGCAGACAATACCGCACATAAAATTGATAACTGGTTTGGAGAAACCAGCCCGGAGGAACCGGCCTCTGCGACCTTGCGTATTCTGGTCGACAGTCGCTGGAACAAATATGATGACTACGATATTAAACCGCGGGTACGTGGCCGGATTAAACTGCCGACGCTGGAACGCAAATTAAGTCTGGTCTTTGGTGATGACTCACTGGATAACGAACTGCAAAACAGTGTTGCCATTACCAATGAAAACCCCAGCAACAGCCCGGACAAAACCCTGGATGGTCGACGGGCACGTGAAGACAACAGCTCGCTGGCCTTACGCTGGTCTGACTTCACTGAACGCTTACCCTTTGAAACTGATGCCGACCTCGGGGTGCGTTCCGGTGATGATATTTATGCCCGTTTAAAAATTGCCAAGGACTGGGAACTGGTCAATGACTTTTCCTTTCATGCCGAGCAGATTTACCGTTACGGCCTCGACAGTGAAAACTATTTAAGAACCAACCTGGAACTCATTCATGCCCGGCCCGATCATCCGTTTTTAAGCAACCAGTTTAGCCTGACCTATGCCGATGAACAGGATGATGACCTCAGATGGGACAACTACAGCTTTAGACAGCACCAGTTCTTCCACGGCAACCGTTTTAACTACGGGCTCTACACCGGCGGTTATTATCATAATGATGATTTACGCCTGAACAGCTGGGGGCCATTTGTGTCCTGGCGTCAGCCGTTCTTGCGCGAATGGTTTTTTGTGCAGGGCGACCTGAATTACTATAATGATGACCGTGAAGACCGCAGCCATTACCCGAGTGTCTTGCTGCGTTTAGAAGCCCTGTTCTAAAGCCGTCAACAATATAATCGTGCATTAAAAAACCTCCCGCAGGAGGTTTTTTTAATAGGCTTATTTTAAGAGCAGACTGTTGATGCGTTTCAGGTACTCTGCCGGATTTTCTGGCAGTCCCCCTTCTGCAATCAGGGCCTGATCAAAAATCACATTGGCCAGATCATCAAACTGAGCCGAACCTTGCAGTTTTTGCACCAGTGGATGCTGCGGGTTAATTTCCAGAATCGGCTTCATTTCTGGCACCGGCTGACCAGCATCTTTCAGCATCCGGATCAGCTGTGGCGACAATTCCCCATCAGCCGTAACCAGACAGGCCGGAGAATCAACCAATCGTGTGGTCACGCGCACTTCTTTGGTTTTATCTTTCAGCGATTCAGACAGCTGCTCCACCACTGGCTTAAACTGCTCTGCCGCCTGTTCCAGTGCCTTCTTCTCTTCAGCATCTTGCAGATCGCCCAAATCGACCGCACCTTTAGACACGTTTTGCAGCGGTGTACCATCAAACTCATGTACGAAGTTCATGGCCCATTCATCAACACGTTCAGTCATCAGCAGGACTTCAATGCCTTTTTTCTTGAACAGCTCCAGCTGCGGCGAGTTCTTGGCCGCGGTCAGGCTATCTGCGGTTACATAGTAAATGGCTTTCTGGCCGTCCTGCATCCGCGCTTTGTAATCTGCCAGTGAGGTACTGACCTCATCCTGGGTGGAGGTCGCATAGCGTAATAATTTCAGGATACGCTCACGGTTACCAAAGTCTTCGCCCAGGCCTTCTTTTAAGACCGAACCAAATTCACGATAGAAAGTCTTGAAGTTGTTCTGGTCTTTTTCATCTTCAGATTTGGCCAGACCATCCAGCATGGTCAGCACACGGCGTGCGTTACCTTCACGTATGGTTTTCACATCGCGGCTTTCCTGTAGCAGTTCACGGCTGACGTTCAGCGGTAAATCGGCGCTATCCACCACACCTTGTACAAAGCGCAAATAGTTTGGAATCAGGTTGTCAGCATCATCCATAATAAACACGCGTTTGACATACAGCTTGATGCCAGCTTTGGCTTCGCGGGTAAAAATATCATGTGGTGCTTTTGGTGGAATATACAGCAACTGGGTATATTCGGTGCTGCCTTCGACACGGTTATGCGACCAGGCCAGCGGCGCTTCAAAATCATGGCTCAGGTTTTTATAAAACTCGATATACTGTTCTTCGCTAATCTCGTTTTTACTGCGGGTCCATAAAGCACTGGCCGAGTTAATCGCTTCCCATTCATCAGTTTTCACATACTGGCCGCCTTTTGGCTGTTCACCTTCCGCTACTTCCTCTTCCTGCCAGACTTCTTTTTGCATTTGAATGGGCAGGCTGATGTGATCAGAATATTTATTGATAATCTGCTTCACTTTATAGCTTTGCAGATAGTCCAACGCATCTTCACGTAAATGCAGGATGATGTCGGTGCCACGACCTTCCTTGTTGATTTGCTCGACTTCAAATTCACCGGTGCCACCGCTGATCCAGCGTACACCTTCCGATGCGTCCAGACCGGCACGGCGTGATTCTACGGTAATTTTATCGGCCACAATAAAGCCAGAGTAGAAACCCACCCCAAACTGGCCAATCAGCTGGGCATCGGCTTTTTGATCACCGGTCAGCTTGGACATAAAGTCTTTGGTGCCGGATTTGGCAATGGTCCCCAGATTATCAATCGCTTCCTGCTGGCTTAAACCAATACCGTTATCGGAAATGGTCAGGGTATTGTTCTCTGCATCCAGACGCACACGCACGCGCAGGTCCGGATCATTTTCATAATATTCAGGATGGTTGATGCCTTCAAAACGCAATTTATCGCAGGCATCAGAGGCGTTAGAAATCAGTTCACGCAGAAAAATTTCAGGGTTGGAATAAAGAGAATGCGTCACCAAATGTAAAAGCTGAGCCACTTCAGCCTGGAAACTGTGTTTTTGTGCGCTTTGTTCGCTCATTCATCACTCCTTAAATTGACAGCATTGTTGTATTGGAATGCCTTATGAATTGGAGTGAGGCGACGATTTTTCAATAGGAAAACAAAAAAATATTAAAATGGGCCCTGCTGATAGACCCGCTGCATATACTGCTCCAGCTTTTGCTGACGCATCTGGTAAACCTGGGTCAGACATTCAACCGACTGGCCACAGCGGTCACGCAGGGCCAGCCAGCGCACCTGTTCATCCCGTATAGCCGAACGTGTCCCCATCGGTACCAGACGGTTAATAATTTTATAGGTGGTGGCCATCTTCACATCGGCATCATTAACATTACGATGTTCACAAATGGCATGTTCGGTTGGGGTTTGAGCACGTTCACAATTAAAGCTGGCTGCAGCGGCAGGCAGGCTGATCAAACTGGCGAAGACCAAGGCAAAGGTTGTATTTCTATTCATATTTGATCTTCTCACTTTTTCATTTCTTTCATTTCATTCACTACAAATTAAATGAAAACGAATACTTAACTCAATATTCTGATTTTGTTCTATTGTTATCATTTTGCAATAAAAAGGCCCCATCACCAGGATGGGGCTACGCTGAATTTTATTATTGGTACTTTTTTATAATTAGAATTTGTAGCTATAACCGATGGTGTACACCATTGGATCGATATCTAAATCGAATTGGGCTGCCACATCACCACTTAAAGTAACTTCAGGGCTAAGTTGCGCATAACGTGCATCAAAGAATACGCCCCAGTTTTTGGCATCTGCTGGCTGGAAGTTAAAACCAATCTGGCCGGCAAAACCAAAATCTTCTTTTACTTTCACATCGGTATCACCCAGACCTTTGGTACGCTCATCCCAAGCCACAAATGCGGTACCACCGACACCAATGTACGGTGTAAAACCGGTATTGTTTTTAAAATGGTATTTTGCCGTCAGCGTTGGTGGTAAATGTTTAATACGTACCACATCTGTACCCGCTAACTGAACATCATGGTTAATTGGTGCAGCTAAAAGCAGTTCTGTCGAAATATTGTCATTAAAGAAATATTCAACTGACGGGGTAAATGCATATTCATGATCTGCCTCAACTGTTGCGCCGCCGAGATTATAATCGCCTGTAGGTGCTACAACCGAACCGCCCAGCTTGACTTGCCATTGGCCTGCCATCGCAGAAGCAGAAAGACCCATTAATGCAACGAGTGTAATTTGCTTTAACATTTTAATACCCCACTGGAAGATTATTTATTCAAAAATTAAACATTAATTAATAATAAACACGTTAGAAATTAATATGCAATACTTATCCGATATAATAATTTTATATTATTTTCAAACTATTGATTATTAAATTAATTTATTTTAACCAACCACACAACTTGGTTTTAAATACCAACCTGATTTATCAAGATTAAATAATAATATTCAGATTAAAATACTCAGGTTTATTTTAAACGCTCTATAATATATATTTTAAATACATCTATTATTAGATTATCAGAATGATTATAAGATTTATTATAAATACATCTATGATTCAAAAAAAATCCCGGGATTTTATTCCCGGGATATTTCAGGTTAAAGCACCATGGCGGCAATCCAGCCAAAAATCATCAGCGGGATATTAAAGTGAATAAAGGTCGGCACTACACTGTCTTTCATATGGTCATGCTGACCATCCATATTCAGGCCTGAGGTTGGCCCCAAGGTCGAATCCGAAGCAGGTGAACCGGCATCGCCCAGTGCAGCCGCAGTCCCAATGATCGCAATAGTTGCTGCAGGACTAAAACCAAATTGAATACAGAGCGGTACATAAATAATCGCCAGAATCGGAATGGTAGAGAATGATGAACCGATACCCAGAGTAATCAGCAAACCAATCAACAACATTAAAAAGGCTGCAAGTGCCTGGCTATTACCAATCCAGTCAACCGACGCTTCAACCAGCGCAGAAACCTGTCCTGTTGCCTCAATCACGGCAGCAAAACCTTGCGCAGCAATCATAATAAAGCCAACCAGTGCCATCATCCGCATACCGGTAATAATAACATCGTCCGCTTCTTTCCACTTAAAGATCCCGGCACAGCTCAGAATCGCTACACCAACCAGACCGGCCAGAATCATCGAATCTGAATACAGCTGCACGCCAAGGGTTACCAGAATCGCAATGACTGCCATCCAGATGGTGAACGTCGCCACTTCAGGTTGACCTGATTTTTGTGCCACACCCATTTCAGCCGAAATGCTTTGCTGCTCTTCAATATGCACGTCTTTATATTCACGTGGCTTACGGTATGAGAAAAACACCGCGATCAGCAAACCGACAAACATCCCGAATACCGGAATGGCCATCGCTGTTGGAATCTGGTCATAGCTGATCTCAAATCCATACGGCTTGCCAAAGGTATTAATATTATGGCCCAGAATATCATTCAGGAAGATAGCGCCAAATCCGACCGGCACCAGCATATAGGTGGCCACCAGACCAAAGGTCAATAAACAGGCCACCAGACGACGGTCCAGTTTCAGGTGGTTAAATACCATCAACAATGGCGGAATCAGCACCGGAATAAAGGCAATATGTACCGGAATCACGTTCTGGGAGAATACCGCGGCAATGGCCACCACCAGGAAAATAAAGTATTTGACCCGGTTTTGCGCTTTCAGATCGGCCTCACCCTTTAAGGTGTGAATCATTTTATAGGCCAATAAATCAGGTAAACCTGAACGCGCCAGAGCCAGTGCAAAAGCACCTAAAATACCGTAGGCCAAAGCAATTTTAGCACCACCACCCAGGCCATTATTAAACGCCTCTAAAGTACCTTGCAGGCCCAAACCAGCCAGCAAACCACCCGTAACGGCACCAATGACCAGTGCAAAAACAACAGGAACACGTGCCAACGACAGCCCGAACATGACTGCGATGGCGGCAAGAATTGCAAACATAAGAAAAGACGGATCGAGAAAAAACGCTATTTTATCAGAGATTGATCGCTATTTAGCTGCTGTTGTTGCGCTGTCCGATATTTGTCTTGACCTTGCCAGTAACAGTCAAATTAACTGCCTGATTTTGAAAATGCAAAATCCCGAAGATGTTGAGCAATCCGCTCCGGCTGGCTTAAAATTGCCCAGTGATTGGCCGCAATCTCCACTCGCTGGAAGTCTGCTGCCCAGTTCGGCACTTCATCAATCAGCTCCGGACTGACAAAGCGGTCTTCGGTCAGTACCACGGCCTGTACCGGACAAATCGCCACACGCTGACGTGGTTTGAGCAAACGTGGGATAAAATTGGCCCGATACAGATTGACGCCATATTGACCGTCTTGCTGGATATTCGGGTTTAAGGCCAGACCCGGGCTTTGCTCCAGCTGCTGTAGCATTTTGCCCCAGCGCTCTGCACTCATGTATTGCCACACCGTCGGTGCCAGTAAGGGCAATTGAAACACAGCGATATACCAGGACTTGCCCAGCTGTTTTAAGAATTTGGCCTTACCCTGCTGTAACTGCGCACGCATCCAGAATGCAGCATGATCCAGACAAGGCCCGGAAATGCTGCTGTAAGAGAGAATCCGCTGGCGAAACCGGGCATCGGTCACCGACTCCCAGGACTGAATTGAACCCCAATCATGCGCGGCCAAATGAAATGGCCGGTTGGGTAGCACCGCATCCACCACGGTCAGTAAATCTTCAGACAGGCGTGCCAGCCGATAATCATGAATATGCTTCGGAATGGAAGACTGACCGGCCCCACGCACATCATAGGTCACAATATAAAAATCCTGAATCAGCTGGGCAATAACAGCTTCCCAGACTTCCTGATTGTCGGGATAACCATGAACCAGTACCAGCGCCGGATTGTCCGGCTTGCCCCAGCTTTTGACATACAGGCGCTGCTGGTCTGAGGTATGAATCCACTGCGTATGAGCGTGCATGATGACATCCTGTTCTGTTTATGGGTGATTTCTTGTATTGGCTGTTTATTGGCAAGCGCAGTCAATCAAATCAATGCCACCTGCCGGTTTCTGTTCTAGTATGCAGATCAGTGCAATAAAAATAATTGACCCTTATGAGCCTTTTAAAAAAACTACAGACAATTCCGACCCTGTCCAAATTCCTGATCAATCGCTATGCCCCCTATCGCGGCGCCGGTATTGCGGTCGAGAAAATGGATCTGGCCAATTACCACATTCGTGTCAAAATGCCACTGACACGTAAAAACCAGAATATTGTCGGGGTACATTTTGGCGGTAGCCTGTATGCCATGGTCGATCCGTTTTATATGCTGCTGTTGATGCATCATCTTGGCTCAAAATATATTGTCTGGGATAAAGCCGCGACCATCCGCTTTTTAGCGCCCGGTCGCAGTATGGTCTATGCCGATATCCGTCTCAATGCCATGGAGGTCGCTACCATTCGGGAACTGGCCGAGAATTATGCACCGGTATATCGCAACTATCACCTGAATATTTTTGATGAAGCCGGCGTACGTATTGCCGAAGTGGAAAAGACGGTCTACATCCGCCGCAAAAAGCCGCATGCGGCCAGCTAAATAAAAAAGCGCTTATCTTTAAGCGCTTTTTTATGTGAGATCGTCTGCACCCGACTTAGCGGTTCTGCTCAATCGCGGCACCTGCACCGCCACCAATCGCACCACCAATCGCTGCACCAGTACTACCACCGAAGATGCTTTTACCTACCGCAGAACCAATTGCACCGCCGACGCCACTATAGGTCGCGTTACGGTTTGAACCATCCTGGGTTTTACTACCCACTGCTGCACCGGCACCACCACCAATGGCTGCACCTGCAGTACCGCCGACATTACCACCGACACCACCACCAATTGCACCACCTAAAGCAGCTGCACCAATACGCTGTTCATTTGGAGACATACTTTCACAGCCGGCCAGCATAAAGGTAGATAAGGTGGCGGCTGCCATAACACCGATAACTTTTTTCATGATCGCTCTTCCCCTGTTTTGGTCATAGCTTTAGCTTATTCGATATTGATGGGTCGAATCTGAGCAATATGTTACCAACTTGGTAACCAATAGAGGATTTATGTAAAAACACCCGCTTTGCAGCAGCAACCCGGCCCATCTAACGCCAAAGTACAGCGCGATACCCTTTTTTCAGGCATAAAAAAAGACGCCCGAAGGCGTCTCTTGGTTGTCATTTCACCAGCTTAGAATTCCTGGTTAAATGCCTGACTTAATGCTTGGTCTACATCAGAGAAGTCATTTTGCAGTTCAAATTCTGCAGCTTCTGCTTCCTGACGACGACGCTCTAAGTGGTAAGCCAAACCTGTACCCGCTGGGATCAGACGACCAACAACGACGTTTTCTTTCAGACCACGTAGATCATCTTCTTTACCGGTTACAGCCGCTTCAGTTAACACACGTGTGGTTTCCTGGAACGATGCAGCAGAGATGAACGAATCCGTCGACAGCGATGCTTTGGTAATACCCATCAACTGGCGATCAAACTTCGCTGGGAACTTGTTCTGTGCAAGTACAGCCTGGTTTTCTTGAACCACGCGGATGTAATCCACCTGTTCGCCTTTGATGAAGCTGGTATCACCACCGTCAGTGATTTCAACTTTACGCAGCATTTGACGTACGATGACTTCAATATGCTTGTCGTTGATTTTTACACCTTGCAGACGGTAAACGTCCTGAACTTCGTTCACGATGTAGTTGGTCAACGCCACTTCACCTTTCAGACGTAAGATGTCATGCGGGTTTTGTGGACCATCAGAAATGGTTTCACCACGGTTCACATGCTCACCTTCGAACACGTTAATAGTACGCCATTTCGGAATCAGCTCTTCGTAGATCTCTGAACCATCATCCGGGGTAATCACCAGACGGTTCTTACCTTTGGTCTCTTTACCGAAGCTCACGATACCTGACACTTCTGCCAAAATCGCATGCTCTTTTGGTTTACGTGCTTCGAACAAGTCAGCAACACGCGGCAGACCACCGGTAATATCACGGGTACGTGAAGATTCTTGTGGTACACGACCAATAACGTCACCGACACCAATGGTTTCGCCATCGCGAACCGAAAGAATAGTGTTTTGTGGCAGGAAGTAGAACTGTTCACCACCGTCCACGGTGTCTAACACAACAGCAGGACGTAAATCTTTACCTGACGCAGGACGTGAAGTCACTGGCAAGATTTCGATTGTGGTCATACCGGTTGCATCATCTGTTTTCGAGGTTACAGTGACACCATCAGCAATCTGGCTGAAACGTACTTTACCTGCAACTTCAGTTACCAGTGGATGGGTATGCGGATCCCAAGTCGCCACGATACCACCTGCTTCTACCGCTTCGCCATCTTTCAGCAAGATTGACGCACCGTAAGGCAGTTTATAGCGCTCGCGCTCACGACCTAAGTCATCTGCAATACCAATTTCACCTGAACGAGAGGTCGATACCAGGTGACCTTTGGCATGTTGTACAGTTTTCACGTTGTGGAAACGTACGGTACCTTTGTTACGCACTTGAACGCTGTTGGCAGCAGAAGTTCGGCTTGCCGCACCACCCACGTGGAAGGTACGCATGGTTAACTGTGTACCTGGCTCACCAATTGATTGAGCAGCCATTACACCCACAGATTCACCCGGGTTCACCAAGTGACCGCGTGCAAGGTCACGACCATAACATTTCGCACACACACCGAAGGTCGATTCACATGATACTACCGAACGTACTTTCACTTCGTCGACACCTTGCTCTTCCAGGAAGTTGGCAAGTTTTTCGTCAATTAAGGTGTTACGTGGCAGGATCACTTCATCTGAACCGGCTTTCTTCACGTCTTCAGCAACCACACGACCCAGTACTCGCGTACCCAGGTTCTCGATCACGTCACCGCCCTGAATGAATGGTGTCATCACCAGACCAGCCATGGTGCCACAATCTGGCTCAGTGATCACCAAGTCTTGCGCAACGTCAACCAGACGACGCGTCAGGTAACCCGAGTTCGCAGTTTTCAGTGCAGTATCGGCCAAACCTTTACGCGCACCGTGCGTTGAAATGAAGTACTGAAGTACCGTCAAACCTTCACGGAAGTTCGCCTTAATTGGTGTTTCAATGATCGAGCCATCCGGCTTCGCCATCAGACCACGCATACCTGCAAGCTGACGAATCTGAGCTGCCGAACCACGGGCACCAGAATCCGACATCATGTAGATCGAGTTGAATGATTTCTGCTTCTCGTCTTCACCCTGTTTGTTTTTCACAGTGGTGAAAGACAAGTTGTCCATCATCGCTTTCGCTACCTGGTCATTGGTACGTGCCCAGATATCGACGACTTTGTTATAACGTTCACCGGCCGTTACGAAACCTTGTTCGAACTGTTGTTCGATTTCACGAACTTCAGCTTCTGCCTTGTCAATGATCGCCTGTTTGCTTGGTGGAATAACCATATCTTCCATACCAACCGATACACCTGAACGCGTCGCTTGACGGAAGCCCAAGTACATTAATTGGTCAGCAAAGATGACCGTGTCTTTCAGACCCAGTTTACGGTAGCAAGAGTTGATTAACTTAGAGATGTTTTTCTTGGTCATCTCAACGTTAATTTGCTCGAAGCTCAAACCTTCTGGCACAACTTCCCACAGCAGGCAGCGACCTGGTGTGGTGTCTACAACAATAGTTTGTTGCTCACGCTCACCGTTGTCATTGATGACAGTTTGGTATACACGCGCTTTTACGCGAGCATGCAAATCAACCTGACCGGTTGCAAGGGCACGGTTAACTTCATGCGTATCTGCGAACACCATGCCTTCACCTTTGGCATTTACCGCATCACGGGTGATGTAGTAAAGACCCAAGACCACGTCCTGAGACGGTACGATGATTGGCTCACCGTTGGCTGGAGACAGAATGTTGTTGGTCGACATCATTAACGCACGCGCTTCTAATTGCGCTTCAAGTGTTAATGGTACGTGTACCGCCATCTGGTCACCGTCGAAGTCGGCGTTGAACGCAGCACAAACGAGCGGGTGCAGACGGATCGCTTTACCTTCAATCAGGATCGGTTCAAACGCTTGCAGACCCAAACGGTGAAGGGTTGGCGCACGGTTCAACATCACTGGATGCTGACGAATCACAGATGCAAGAACGTCCCAAACTTCTGGCGTCTCGCGCTCAACCATTTTCTTCGCAGCTTTAATGGTAGTGGCTTGACCAGACGCTTGCAGTTTCGCAAAGATGAACGGCTTGAACAGTTCCAGCGCCATTTTCTTCGGAAGACCACATTGGTGCAAACGTAAAGTAGGACCTACGGTAATCACCGAACGGCCTGAATAGTCAACACGTTTACCCAACAAGTTCTGACGGAAACGACCTTGCTTACCTTTGATCATATCGGCCAAAGATTTCAGCGGACGTTTGTTCGAACCGGTAATTGCACGACCACGACGACCGTTATCAAGCAATGCATCTACAGACTCTTGTAACATACGTTTTTCGTTACGTACGATGATGTCTGGCGCTGCAAGGTCAAGAAGACGCTTCAAACGGTTGTTACGGTTAATCACACGACGGTAAAGGTCGTTCAGGTCAGACGTTGCGAAACGGCCACCTTCAAGCGGAACCAGCGGACGAAGGTCTGGTGGAAGTACTGGCAGTACATTCATTACCATCCATTCTGGCTTGTTGTTCGACTCTTTGAACGCTTCCATCAATTTCAAACGCTTAGACGCTTTTTTCAGTTTCGTCTCAGAGGTTGTTTGTGGAATTTCTTCACGCAGGCGTGAGATTTCATTTTCAAGATCGATGTCTTTTAACAGGTCCTGAACTGCTTCTGCACCCATTTTCGCTGTGAATTCATCACCGTGCTCTTCCAACGCATTGAAGTATTCTTCATCGTTCAGAAGCTGGTATTTCTCAAATGGAGTCATACCTGGGTCAGTCACTACATAAGATTCGAAATACAGAACACGTTCGATATCACGTAAGGTCATGTCTAATAACAGACCGATACGGCTCGGCAGTGATTTTAAGAACCAGATGTGTGCTACTGGAGAAGCAAGCTCAATGTGACCCATACGTTCACGACGAACTTTTGCAGTTGTTACTTCAACGCCACATTTTTCACAGATGACGCCTTTGTATTTCATACGCTTGTATTTACCACACAAGCATTCGTAATCTTTGACTGGACCAAAGATTTTGGCACAGAACAAACCGTCACGTTCTGGTTTGAAGGTACGGTAGTTAATGGTTTCAGGCTTTTTAACTTCACCATGAGACCACGACTTAATCATTTCTGGTGACGCAAGACCAATACGGATGCGGTCAAACTCTACAGGAGCATGACCGTCTGAGTCCGTCTTTTTGCGCATGATATCGAGCAAGTCTTTCAATTTTTTTCTCCGTGTGCCGGTAAGATTTTCACTTTCCGACTGGGTCACAAATATTGTTTTTTAACTGAATTTTAATCTCCCTCAGTCCCCCTTTGTTAAGGGGGAAGCCCCTCTTTTATAAAGAGGGGTTTGGGGAGATTTAATGGAGATTCTTAGTCACCATTTTTCAGTTCAATGTTGATACCTAAAGAACGGATCTCTTTGGTCAATACGTTGAACGATTCAGGCATGCCCGGATCCATATAATGGTTGCCATCTACAATATTCTTATAGATGCGGGTACGGCCTTCAACGTCATCCGACTTCACAGTGAGCATTTCTTGAAGCGTATAAGCTGCACCGTATGCTTCCAGTGCCCAGACTTCCATCTCACCGAAACGCTGACCACCGAATTGTGCCTTACCACCCAGCGGCTGCTGTGTTACTAATGAGTAAGAACCAGTTGAACGCGCATGCATCTTGTCATCAACCAAGTGGTTCAGTTTCAGCATGTACATGTAACCAACAGTGACAGGACGGTCGAAACGCTCACCCGTACGGCCATCATACAATACGGTTTGACCGGTACGTGACAGACCCGCAAGTTCAAGCAAGTCTTTGATCTGACCTTCTTCAGCACCGTCAAATACAGGTGTTGCCAATGGAACACCAGCACGCAGGTTGCCAGAAAGCGCCAAGATTTCATCATCCGTCAGGCTGTCAAGATCTTCTTGCTCGCCGCCCACCTTGTTGTAAATCTTGTCCAAGAATTCACGCAGTTCAAGAATGGTGCGCTGTTCTTTCAGCATCTTGTCGATCTGATCACCCAGACCTTTGGCTGCCATACCTAAGTGCGTTTCTAGAATCTGACCCACGTTCATACGCGATGGTACACCAAGCGGGTTCAGTACCACGTCTACCGGCACACCGTTGGCATCGTGTGGCATGTCTTCAACCGGCAGAATGTTGGATACAACACCCTTGTTACCGTGACGACCCGCCATCTTATCACCTGGCTGGATACGACGTTTCACCGCAAGGTAAACCTTAACCACTTTCAGTACGCCAGTGGTCAGTTCATCACCTGTAGACAGTTTGCGTTTCTTCTCGGCGAATTTCTCGTCAATTTCAAAGCTCTTCTCTTTCAAGAAGGTTTGAATTTGCGTTAAACGTTCCGCAATCGCTTCGTCACTTGGCTGGATTTCAAGCAGATCAACCAGTTCAAGACCAGACAGCATATCTTCAGACAGTTTGTCGCCACGTTTGGTGCCGCCACCGCCATTTGATTCCTGACCTTTTAACAGACGGACAATACGTTCACGTGCTGCTTCTTCGAAGATTTTGTATTCTTCTTTCAAGTCTTTACGGTATGCATCAAGCTGCGCTTTCTCAATCGCCAGTGCACGTTCGTCTTTTTCCAGACCATCACGGGTAAAGACTTGAACGTCGATGACTGTACCTTTTGTGCCCGATGGAACACGTAAAGAGGAGTCTTTCACATCCGCTGCTTTTTCACCGAAGATGGCACGAAGCAGTTTTTCTTCAGGCGTCAACTGAGTTTCACCTTTTGGTGTTACTTTACCCACCAGGATGTCACCGGCAGTCACTTCTGCACCGATGTAAACGATACCTGATTCGTCCAGTTTAGACAGCGCAGCTTCACCGACGTTTGGAATATCAGCCGTGATTTCTTCAGCACCCAGTTTGGTATCACGTGCAACACATGACAGTTCCTGAATGTGAATCGACGTTAAACGGTCTTCTTGAAGCACACGCTCAGAAAGCAAGATCGAGTCTTCGTAGTTGTAACCATTCCAGGTCATGAACGCCACGCGCATGTTTTGACCCAGGGCCAGTTCACCGCCATCTGTCGATGGACCATCCGCCAGGATGTCACCACGTGCAACTTTATCGCCTAAACGTACCACAACGTTCTGGTTGATACAGGTGTTCTGGTTTGAACGCGTGTATTTGATTAGGTTGTAGATATCTACACCTGCTTCACCCGCGATCATTTCATCTTCATTCACGCGAATTACGATACGTGATGCATCAACAAACTCGATCACACCACCACGGCCTGCAACCACACACACACCTGAGTCACGTGCCACGTTGGCTTCCATACCGGTACCAACCAGCGGTTTGTCCGCGATTAGTGTAGGTACGGCCTGACGTTGCATGTTGGAACCCATCAATGCACGGTTGGCGTCATCGTGTTCAAGGAATGGAATCAGTGATGCTGCAACAGAAACCACCTGCTGAGCAGATACGTCCATATGGGTCACTTTTTCAGGTGACATACGTACGAATTCACCGTGGTGACGTACAGAAACGAATTCTTCAGTCAGGTTACCGTCCTGATCTACAACCGAGTCGGCCTGTGCAATCACGGTACCCACTTCTTCAATCGCAGACAGATATTCAACTTCGTCTGTTACACGACCATCAACCACTTTACGGTATGGCGTTTCCAGGAAACCGAAGCTGTTGGCTTTCGCGTAAACAGATAGCGAGTTGATCAAACCAATGTTTGGACCTTCAGGCGTTTCAATTGGACATACACGACCATAGTGAGTCTGGTGTACGTCACGCACTTCGAAGCCTGCACGTTCACGGGTCAAACCACCAGGACCAAGCGCCGATACACGACGTTTGTGGGTGATTTCAGACAATGGGTTGTTCTGGTCCATAAACTGAGACAACTGGCTCGAACCAAAGAATTCTTTGATTGCAGCCGCCACTGGCTTCGCATTGATCAGATCTTGCGGAGACAGGTTGTCAGTTTCAGCTTGTGATAGACGCTCTTTTACAGCACGCTCAACACGTACCAGACCCACACGGAACTGGTTCTCGGTCATCTCGCCCACTGAACGAACACGACGGTTACCCAAGTGGTCGATATCGTCGACTTCACCTTTACCGTTACGGATTTCAACCAATGTTTTCAGTACATCCGTGATGTCTTCGTTCGACAGGATGCCTTCAACTTCGCGCGACTTCTGGTCAGTACCCACTTCATAAGGACGACCCAGACGACGGTTGAACTTCATACGGCCGACTGGTGACAGGTCATAACGCTCAGAAGAGAAGAACAGGTTGTTAAACAGGTTCTCAGCTGCTTCTTTAGTTGGTGGCTCGCCTGGACGCATGACTTTGTAGATTTCAACCAGTGCTTCTTCACGACCTGTAGTCGTATCGGCACGTAGCGTATCTGCAATGAATGAACCGCGGTCGATGTCGTTGGTGAACAGGGTATTGAACTGCTTCACGCCGCCTTCAGCCAGCTTCACCATCACTTCATGGCTTAACAGTGTGTTGGCCGGAATCACATCGCCATCTTTCAGCACGATGTCTTCGGCAGTAATGCGCTCATACAGGTATTCATCCGGCACTGACAGTTTGGTCAGACCAGAGGCTTCCATTTGACGAACATGACGTGCGTTGATACGCTTACCTTGTTCAACAATGACTTTACCATCGGCATCAGTGATATCGAATTGTGCCATTTCGCCACGCAGACGTTCTGGAATCAAGTCGATCTGATAGCTACCCATATCCAGGTAAACAGGAACTTTTTCGTAGAACAGGTCAAGAATCTGTTCGTTGTTATAGTTCAGGGCACGCAGAACCACAGTCGCCAGTAATTTACGACGACGGTCGATACGTACATAGACTAAATCTTTGGCATCAAATTCAAAGTCTAACCATGAACCACGGTAAGGAATAATACGCGCTGAATACAGCACTTTACCGCTTGAGTGAGTCTTACCTTTGTCATGGTCAAAGAATACGCCTGGTGAACGGTGTAATTGCGATACGATTACACGCTCGGTACCGTTGATCACAAAAGTACCGTTATCCGTCATCAATGGCATTTCGCCCATATAGACTTCTTGTTCACGTACGTCTTTGATTGATTTCGTTTCACGATCTTTCAAGATCAAACGAATTTTAACGCGCATTGGTGCCGCATAAGTTGAGCCGCGAAGAATACATTCGCGCACATCAAACTCTGGTTTACCAAGACTATACTCAACAAATTCTAAAGCAGCATTGCCAGAATAACTTTCTATAGGAAAAACTGAACGAAATGCGGCTTGGAGACCGATATCTTCGCGGTTTTTTGGAGATTTGCCATCTTGCAAGAAAGTACGGTACGAGTCGACTTGAATCGCCAACAGGTACGGTGCTTCCATGACTTGGGGCAATTTACCAAAATTCTTACGGATCCGTTTCTTTTCGGTATATGAGTATGCCATCTGGAGTCCTCGGAAAGTAAACCAAGCCCGCCTGCAGAACGGGCTCAGAAGGAATTACGCAGGCCGATATGGCCACCACTCTTTACAAATGCTGCAATTTTTAGTGGTATTAAAACGCTTAACAATATTTTTTAACATTGAAAAATATTGGTAAGCGTTTGATTGTTATCTTTATTTTTAATTTGTATGAAATTTATATCATGCAAACAAAAATCGAGCCGATTATTGTAACGCAAAAAGGCTGATGACCCAAGAGCCATCAGCCATTTTTTGGAGTCGATTATAAAAAAATCGACTCCGCTTAAGCTATTACTTAAGTGTAACTGTAGCACCAGCTTCTTCAAGTTTCTTCTTAAGCTCTTCGCCTTCTTCTTTAGAAACGCCTTCTTTAAGTACTGCTGGAGCACCTTCAACCATGTCTTTCGCTTCTTTAAGACCAAGGCCAGTCGCTTCACGAACTGCTTTAATTACTGCAACTTTGTTTGCACCGAAAGAAGTCAACTCAACGTTGAATTCAGTTTGCTCTTCAGCAGCAGCAGCGCCAGCGCCTGGAGCAGCAGCAACTGCAACAGCAGCAGCAGATACGTTGAATTTCTCTTCGAAAGCAGAGATCAGTTCAACAAGTTCAAGAACAGTTTTTTCAGCAACTGCGTTTAAAATTTCTTCGTTAGTTAAAGCCATGAGAATAACTCCAAATGGAAATTGAATGGTGTGTAAATTGATTTAAGCTTAAGCTGCTTCTGACTCGTTTTTCTCTTTGAGTGCTGTAATAAGGCGACCCAATTTCGAAATAGGAGCTTGAAGAACGTTTGCAAGCATAGTAAGCGCTTTTTCTTGGTTCGGAAGATTTGCAATCACGCTAACTTCAGCACCTTCATAAACCTTGCCGTCAAATGCAGCAGCTTTAAGTTCAAATGCTTTGTTTGTTTTAGCGAAATCTTCGAACAAGCGTGCAGCTGCACCCATGTCGTCTTCAGAAGTCGAGAAAGCTAAGATTGTTGGACCAACAAGAGTTGCATTCAAGATATCGAATTGAGTACCTTCGAATGCACGCTTAGCCAAAGTATTACGCACGATACGAGTCGTAACACCAAGCTTACGCGCTTCAACACGTAAAGCAGTTAATTGCTCAACGGTTAAACCTTGATAGTCAGCAACAACAGCAGAGAACGCGCGAGAAGCAACTTCGTTTACTTCTGCTACGATCTGTTTTTTGTCTTCGATAAGAAGAGCCATTGTAAAACCTCCTAACGGTGATTTATGTACCCACAAGGGATACACTCCCAATTCGTGAATTCATCACTGAACTCACACGCGGAGGAGGAATAAATCACACCACCGCGTCTACGCAGGCTGGGATTTTAAGAGAAGAGCATAAAACTCCCCTCGCCTGAGGTCTTTGACGCTGATAAATTCTCATTTACCAATTCAAAGTCCGCCTGAATGTCCCCTCTCCTTTCAGGAGAGGGCTAGGGAGAGGTTTAACCCTCATCCCAACCTTCTCCCAGAGGGAGAAGGAGACCTTTCAGGACTTTAAAATTCTGTCTAAGTTAAACTTAGTTAGAAACGTTGTTTACATCAACAGTCAGACCAGGACCCATAGTTGAGCTTAGAGTGATCTTTTTGATGTATACACCTTTAGAAGTCGCAGGTTTTGCTTTCTTCAGGTCAGCTACAAGAGCTTCAACGTTTTGACGAACAGCTTCAGCAGTGAAACCTACTTGACCGATCGCAGCGTGGATGATACCCGCTTTGTCTACACGGTAACGTGCTTGACCAGCTTTTGCATTTTTAACTGCAGTTGCTACGTCAGGAGTAACCGTACCCACTTTAGGGTTTGGCATTAAGCCACGTGGACCAAGGATTGTACCTAATTTACCTACAACGCGCATTGCATCTGGAGCAGCAATTACTACGTCAAAGTCAAGGTTACCCGCTTGGATGCTTTCAGCCAGGTCATCAAAACCAACTACGTCCGCGCCTTCAGCTTTAGCAGCTTCAGCAGCAGCGCCTTGAGCAAACACAGCTACACGTACAGTTTTACCTGTACCTGCAGGAAGTGTAGTCGCGCCACGAACAACCTGGTCAGATTTACGAGGGTCAACACCTAGGTTTACAGATACATCCAAAGATTCTTTGAATTTAGCTGCAGGAAGGCTGTTAAGAACTTGTACTGCTTCTTCCAAAGTATAAACTTTGTTTGCTTCTACAGCAGCAGCAATGGCTTTTTGACGTTTAGTTAACTTTGCCATGTCTTATAGCTCCACTTCCAAGCCCATAGAACGTGCAGAACCAGCGATGGTACGTACACGCGCGTCTAAGTCAGCACCAGTTAAGTCTGGTTCTTTCGTAGTCGCGATCTCTTCTAACTGAGCACGAGTCAACTTACCAACTTTAGTTTTGTTTGGTACAGCTGAACCCTTCTGGATACCAGCAGCTTTCTTAAGCAGAATAGCAGCAGGTGGAGTTTTCATGATGAATGTGAACGACTTGTCGTTGTACACAGTGATCACTACTGGAATTGGAAGACCAGCTTCAACTTTTTGTGTCGCAGCATTGAATTCTTTACAGAATGCCATGATGTTAACACCACGTTGACCCAGTGCAGGACCAATTGGTGGAGATGGATTTGCTTTACCAGCTGGAACTTGCAGCTTGATATAGCCGTCAATCTTCTTAGCCATTTTCAATTACCTCTGGGTACAAACGCCGCTAGGCTCCCCAATGATTTCTAAGTAACGATACCGTTACAACAACAATGCCCGATCCATAACAAATCGGGCGTTTTCAACCAGCAGTGAATTAAACTGATTTTTCGACTTGGCGAAATTCCAGCTCAACCTGTGTTGGTCGATTGAATACATTAATCGTCAACGTTAAACGCGACTTGTCGTAAAGGACTTCTTCCACCACGCCTTTAAAGTCGGTGAATGGACCGTCAATTACCAGTAATTCTTCGCCTGGTTCAAACATCGTCTTCGGACGAGGTGCTTCACCAGTATTGCGTACACGTGCAAGAATCGCATCAGCTTCACGCTGCGTAATTGGCGCAGGTTTTTCCGGTGTACCACCAATAAAACCTAATACTTTTGGACATTCTTTTACAATGTGCCAAGTATCATCATTCATTTCCATTTCGACTAGCACATAGCCCGGAAAGAATTTACGCTCAGATTTACGTTTCTTGCCATCCTTCATTTCTACCACTTCTTCGGTAGGAACCAGGACTTCACCAAAGCTATCGGCAACAGCGCTACGCTGGATTCGATCATTAAGCGAACGCATCACTTGTTTTTCATAACCAGAATAGGCATGAATAATGTACCAACGTTTCATAGCTCTCTTACCCGATAATAAATTTAATTGCCCAACCTAAAACGTAGTCAAAACACCACAATAAAATGGATGCTACAACTACAACTGCAAGTACGTGCCAAGATGTGGTCACTGTCTCTTGCTTGGTTGGCCAAGTCACTCGACGCAGCTCGATTCGTGAATCTTTCAATAAACGAACAAAGCCTTTGCCTTGATGGGTGGCGTATAATAAACCTAAAGCCACTACGATACAAGCCAAAATTACCCCAACGCGCACCCAAATATCATTTGCCGGTGCCCAGTACGCTGGTAGATGCTGATTCACCATGGTTGCCGCAATGAATAAAATCAAGGCGATAATCCACAACACGTAGTCTAATGGAGAACCCGAATTTACAACTTCAGCAGGATTATTTCTTTGAGGAATTGGCGCTTCGCTTAATGCGTCACGCGATTTATCATTCGACATTTTTGTACTCGTCGTAGGATTCGCGACTTATTATATGACCAGTTTTGCCAGCATCAAGCTTTTTTTGAAAAATGGCAGGCCAGGAGGGACTCGAACCCCCAACATTCGGTTTTGGAGACCGACGCTCTACCAATTGAACTACTGGCCTGTAGAACAAGCCGAAATCCGCAAACTTCGGCTTGTGAAACTTATTTTATAATTATGCAGTTACTTTAGCAACTACACCCGCACCTACAGTACGGCCACCTTCACGGATCGCGAAGCGTAAACCAGCGTCCATTGCGATTGGGTGGATTAATTCTACTGACATTTCAACGTTGTCGCCTGGCATAACCATTTCAACGCCTTCTTTCAGCTGGATCGCACCAGTTACGTCCGTAGTACGGAAGTAGAACTGTGGACGGTAACCATTTAAGAATGGAGTGTGACGGCCACCTTCGTCTTTAGAAAGTACGTATACTTCTGCGTCGAATTTAGTGTGCGGCTTGATTGAACCTGGTTTAGCAAGTACTTGACCACGTTGAACTTCTTCACGCTTAGTACCACGTAGAAGAACACCACAGTTCTCGCCAGCACGACCTTCGTCAAGAAGCTTACGGAACATTTCAACGCCAGTAACAGTTGTTTTCGCTGTATCTTTGATACCAACGATTTCAACTTCTTCACCAACTTTAACGATACCAGTTTCTACACGGCCAGTTACAACTGTACCACGACCAGAAATAGAGAATACGTCTTCGATTGGCATCAAGAATGCTTGATCGATTGCACGTACTGGCTCTGGAATGTAAGAGTCAAGTGCTTCAACAAGAGCAACAACAGCGTCTTCGCCATATTGACCTGATTCACCGTTAAGTGCTGCAAGCGCTGAACCACGGATTACTGGAGTGTCATCGCCTGGGAAGTCGTAAGTAGAAAGAAGTTCACGAACTTCCATTTCAACTAATTCGATTAACTCTTCGTCGTCTACGATATCGCATTTGTTTAAGAATACGATGATGTAAGGTACACCTACCTGACGAGAAAGAAGGATGTGTTCACGAGTTTGTGGCATTGGACCATCAGTCGCTGAACAAACAAGGATCGCACCGTCCATCTGAGCAGCACCAGTGATCATGTTTTTAACATAGTCGGCGTGACCTGGGCAGTCAACGTGAGCGTAGTGACGAGTTGGAGAATCGTATTCTACGTGAGAAGTATTAATTGTAATACCACGTGCTTTTTCTTCTGGAGCAGAGTCGATTGCAGCGTAATCTTTCGCTTCACCACCGAATTTCTTCGCACATACAGTTGCAATTGCAGCTGTTAAAGTTGTTTTACCATGGTCAACGTGACCGATTGTGCCCACGTTAACGTGTGGCTTATTACGTTCAAACTTAGCCTTAGCCATGTTTATTTTCCTCGTTTACGTCGAACACAATCTGAGTAATACCCAGCCTCGACATATCGCCTAAAAAACTAGACACCTAATACTTAAAAAGCAGACTAAATAGCCTGCTTTCTTTAAATCTCATGCAACCAAGTTGCTAAACTGTATCTGGAGCTCTTATCGAGATTTGAACTCGAGACCTCTCCCTTACCAAGGGAGTGCTCTACCACTGAGCTATAAGAGCGATCATCTTCGATGATGGAGCGGGAGACGAGGATCGAACTCGCGACATGCAGCTTGGAAGGCTGCCGCTCTACCAACTGAGCTACTCCCGCACATTGTTGGTAATGTACCACTTCATTCGAAGTTAATGGTGGTGGGAGAAGGATTCGAACCTTCGAAGCTTACGCGGCAGAGTTACAGTCTGCTCCCTTTGACCGCTCGGGAATCCCACCAATATCACACTTATTGCAGTGCTCGTTCTTTACTTCACATCTCGAATTCTCTAAGATGGTGCCGGCACACGGATTCGAACTGTGGACCTACTGATTACAAGTCAGTTGCTCTACCAACTGAGCTATGCCGGCGTTTCTTAGTGTTTCGTACGTTTCGTATCGGAACGGTGTGCAGTTTAGCAAAACTTGAAATCCGTGCAAGTGTTTTTTTAAAAAAAACCGTCAAAAACTCACAAAATCAATCCGTTTGACGATAATTCAACCGCTTTGATCACTGCGCGAGCTTTTATTTGGGTTTCATTCCACTCAGATTCAGGATTTGAGTCGGCAACCAGCCCTGCGCCAGCCTGCACATAGACCTTATTTTCACGAATAACACAGGTCCGAATCGCAATCGACATGTCCATTTCGCCATGCCAGCCTAAATAACCAACAGCACCACCAAAAATTCCACGTTTTACTGGCTCAACTTCGTCAATAATTTCCATGGCACGGATTTTTGGTGCCCCAGAAAGTGTGCCTGCCGGGAAAGTTGCCTTAAAAACATCCAATGCATCAACATCATCGCGCACTTCACCTTGCACATTGGACACAATATGCATGACATGCGAATAACGTTCGATCACCATTTGATCAGTCACCTGCACTTTACCAATTTTTGAGACGCGACCAACATCATTACGACCCAAGTCAATCAGCATTAAATGCTCGGCAATCTCTTTTTCATCAGAAAGTAAATCTTTTTCCAGGGCCAGATCTTCTTCTTTGGTTTTACCACGTGGACGTGTGCCAGCGAGTGGACGCACGGTGGCAATACCATTTTCCAGACGCGACAGGATTTCCGGCGATGAACCGACAATATGAAACGGGGTGTTATTGTCCAAGGTTCGCCCTTGCACCAGGAACAGATATGGTGATGGATTAAGGTGACGTAAAGCGCGATAGACCTGTAACGGCTCACCATCAAAGTCAGACACCATACGATGTCCCGGCACCACTTGCATGACATCACCAGCACGGATGTATTCTTTAACCTTCTCAACCGAAGCAATAAAGTTGTCATGCCCAGTTAAAGATTCAAAATGCGGCGCCATATGAGTCTGTGCTTGCAGATTCACCGGTGTCGCCAGCAACTGCTCCAGCGCATCCAGTTGTGCCTGTGCTTTCTGATAGGCATCAGCATCATTACTATCGGCGTGCACAATCAGGAATAAGGTATCTTTTAAGTTGTCAAACACGATCACGGTTTTAGACAGCATCATCCAGATATCTGGCAGGCCCACCGGATCGGCGTCTGGAATATTGTTCAGGCGCGGTTCGATATAACGCACGGCGTCATAGCCAAAGTAACCGACCAGTCCACCAGTAAAGCTTGGCAACGCCGGTAAATCGGCCTGTGTTGGCACTTTAAACTGGGCCTGGAAATCACGGATAAACTGGAAAGGATCACTACACGGCTGCTGTAGCAGTTCGCCATTGGCCTGCTGAATGGTCAACCGCCCTTCATTGCAGGAAAACACGGTTGACTCGCCCAGGCCAATAATCGAATAGCGCGCCCAGTTTTCACCACCTTCAACAGATTCAAACAGATAAGCCTGTTCATGCTCTTTTAAACGCGCAAACACAGACAATGGGGTTTCGGTATCGGCCAGACGCTGACGGTAGACAGGAATCAGGTTATAGCCGGCAGCTTGCAGTTGTTGATATTGGGCTTGAGTGGTCATGTTGAATCTCTTTCATTTTCGCGGGGTCATAGGAAGGTTGCTGGTAGGTGCTGACTTAGTGACGCCATCGAAAAACTACACAATCACTCATTGCGGTGTCCTTTTACATCTATTCTTACATTAGGAAGCTAATAATTCTGTCAGATTATCCACCACTTGCTGCGGCTGACAATCATAAATACTCTCGCCATGATTATAGCCATAGCTGACTACAATACAATCAATACCGGCACGACGTGCGGCTTCCACATCATTGGAAGAGTCGCCAATCATCAACACTTGGGATTTTTCTACCCCAAAGGTCTCAACACAGTGCAATAACTGGCGTGGATGCGGTTTACGTTCGCTAAACCGATCACCACCAATCACATCAACAAAATAATGGCTCATGTCCAGTGCATCTAAAATGGCGCGTGATGGCAGCTCGGGCTTGTTGGTGACACAGATCATTTTTTTCTGCTGCTGTTTGCCCCATTCCAGAAACTCCAGAATTCCGGCAAAAGGCTGGGTATCCAGACAAGGATCGGCATTGTAAATTCCTAGGAAAGTTTCCAGCAGCTGCTGATGCTGATCGGGATGCACCTCTCCGGTTAAATGCAGCAAGGTGCTGTGACAAAATACCGAGGTGCCTTTGCCAATCCAGGTGCGTACCTGTGCTTCGGTGACCATGGGCAGCTGCAAGGCATTCAGGCTCATATTCATGGCACGATACAGATCGGTGGCTGAATCGACCAGCGTACCGTCCAGGTCAAATAAAATCAGCTCACGGGTGTCAAGTTTGGCCACAGACATTTTGGTCCTCTCAAAAAAATAAAGGCATGCCAAAGCATGCCTCGATTGTATGCTGTGTCGCGGTTTATTTAAACAACAGCCAGGCAATAATTGCCAGGATCACCAGCACAATAATGGTCATCAGGCCGACAGAGGCATTTTTCTGCTGCTCTTTTTCCTGCTCAACCCGTGATACAGGCTGCTCAACCGGTACCGGTTGTGGCTCTGGGGTGGCCGCGCTTAAATCGGTCCCTTCAGGAATTGGGGCTGGTTTTGGTACACCGACATTGGTTGGCATGCCATCACGTGTCAATTGTACCGATGCATCACGCTCTTTCAGCTCAGGCATACCCTGATCATTCATCTGCTGTGCCGGCGTTTTCACTGCTACAGTTTCTGTCGGCTCGGCTGCAGTAGCGGTTTCCACCACATCCAGCTCAGGAATCTGTTCTACTTCGGTGCCTGCAGGCGCAAGCGGCTCATCTGCCAACAGTTCCGGTTTGGCTGGTGCCAGGACTGAAAATTTAAAGCTGGCAAACTGGACAATATCACCTTCATGCAACGGAGTTTCCTGATCAATCCGCAGGTCATTCACAAAGGTGCCATTGGATGAATTTAAGTCTTGTACCCACAGGTCTTCAGCTTTCAGTAACAACGCAGCATGTTTGCGTGATACTTCAGCCGACTGCAGCACCACATCAGCTTCCTGATGACGCCCCACCAGCATGTCACGATCAACACTAATTTCCTGCCCGGTAAATTCACCCGTAATTGCTTGTAATTTCCAAGTCATAGCGAACTTCTCTTTAAATTTTTGCCCATCATAACATGCTCAAAACCAGATTCCATGTCCGCTCTGTTAAGAGCGCGGTCTTAAGGTGGTCGTGGTGGTGGTATTGGTGGTTTTGCTGACTTGCGGGCTTAAGGTCTGACGCTGCAGCGCCGGTTCTACCGCAACGGGTGTGGTCACCACAGCCGCCCCCGACTGTGCCGCAGGGGTCGCGGATGGCACCTGCTGATAACGGGTTTGATTTAGTGGAGTTTTAGACACTGGCACCCGCTGCTGATAGATATCTTCCACCCGCTCCGGCAGTTTGGCAAAATTACCATCCTGATCCAGTGCCAGTTGCAAGCTATACAGCTGACTATAACGCTGCTGCGAAATCCGGCGGATATCATTCTGATCTCCAACAATGGTCGGGTGAATAAAGATCAGCAGATTACGCTTCTGATTGGACTTACCATCGGAACGGAATAAACGTCCCAGTCCTGGAATGGCACCCAACCCCGGCACGGCCTGGCGAGAATAGGCAGTGTTATCTGAAATAAGACCACCCAAGACAATAGTCTGACCATGCTCGGCCAGAATTGAGGTTTTAATTGCGCGTTTGCTGGTGACCAAGTCCTGCGCCTGACCTTTGCTGGATTTAACCCCAGAAACTTCCTGTTCCACTTCCAGACGCACTGTGCCATTTTCGCCAATGTGCGGCACCACTTTTAGGGTGACCCCGACGTCCTTACGCTCAATGGTGGTATAGGGATTGACGGTACCATTTCCGGTACTGACCGAACCAGTGACAAACGGCACGTTCTCACCAACCACGATATAGGCTTCTTCATTGTCCATGGTGACAATAGATGGGGTCGACAACAGATTGGATTTGGTGGTTTCTTTTAAAGCTTGAATCAGCGCGCCATACAAACGGCGTGAACCATCACTGCCTTCCTGATAATCCCCCAACACCAGTGAGGTACCCGCGCCAATCGCGCCACCCGCACCCGCTGCACCTCCAGTTAAATAACCGGCGGCAATATTTTTCAGGCTAGACCCCAAGTTATCAAAATTGATCAGGCCAATGCCACTGCTTAAATCACCCAGGGCCCATTGCACGCCAAGCTGATCGGCATCGGTGCCTTCTACTTCAATAATCGCGGCTTCAATGAGAACCTGTTGACGGCGTGTATCCAGCTGCTGAATCGCAGACTCAATTTCGCGCATCAGCTGTGGATCGGCTTTGACCACCAAGGCATTCTGGCTACTATCGGCAATAATACTGACGCCATTGCCATTAAAGCTGGTGATCTGGCTCTGCTGATCAAAACCGTTATTCAGGGTAATACTTGGCGAGGTACTGCCTGTGCTATTGCTGGATGTGCTGTTACTGCTGTTATTGACCAGACTGCTAACGCTATTGTTACTGCTATTTTTCGTATTGGAAGATGAGCTGCTGACCGCCTGCCCCGATACCAGCCCTTGCAGAATTTCCGCCAGGCTTTGCGCACTGGCATATTTTAAGCGGAAGACTTTTAAGCCACCAAGACGGTCGGCCGCCGGCACATCCATCATTTCAATCATCTGACGGATGCGCTTGCGGGTGGCAGTATCGCCTTTAATGATAATGCGATTGGTCCGGTTATCCGCCACAATTCGCACCCGCGAACCTTTGAGATCTTTGGCATTGCCGGTCGAACTCATTGACTCCAATAGCCCGATCACTTCTTCGGCCTGACTGGACTGTAGCGAGATGGCTTCAATATCATTTTGGCCGGTGCCATCCAAATTACGGATAATATTTTCCAGCTGATAGATATTGCTGGCCCGGTCCGAAACAATCAGGGCATTGGTGCCGGCCACCGCAGACAGGTGGGCAAATTGCGGCATTAAAGGCCGTAAAGCCGGAATCATGTCATTGGCATTGGTATTTTCCAGCCAGATGACCCGGGTCACAATCTGGTCGCCGCGCGCATTCTGGCGTGCATCAAACGGAATTCCGGAGCTTTTGACATTGTTATCTGGCACCAGCTTGATGGTATTGCCCGAGGGAATAGCCACTACCCCATTAACATTAAGCACGCCCAGAAACAGGTCATAGACTTCATTGCGGTTCAACGGCTTGTTGGAAATGACCGTAACATTGCCGCGCACCCGCGGATCAACCGCGAAGTTTTTACCGGTAATATCGGCCACTTCATTAATAAATGCAGTCAGGTCAGCATCACGTAAATTAATTTTCCAGGTTTGTGCATAGCTCGCCGTACTTACCATAGCCACCAGAGGTGCACCGACCATCAATGCCCAAAGCGGACGCTCATGATTTAATAAAGCCATAATCTACCGTGTTTCCTAACCCTATAAGGTGACAAATCCGTCACTTAAAATCTTGTTGTACCGTGATGACCTGGTCACCACGCTGAACTTCCAGTCTGACCTGACCCTCCTGTCTTGCCTGTTCCAGCAATTGGGCTTCATTTTGCCCTTGTCCGACAGCCTGACCATTTAAGGATAAAATCCGGTCGCCTGGTTGTAATCCCAATCTGCTTCTGAGTGCCGCCGGTGTCCGTGCGGTAATTTCATAGCCCTGACCATTGCCACTATTCACGCCCATATCCTGTAAATAGCGTTCCCGGTCTTGCTGAATCTTTTGCACTGCCTGACCAATCGCATTTTGCGCAGTTGTTGCCGGTGCCGGATTTCTGTTGGGTGCAGCTGGGCTTTGTGTCGGCACAATCGGCTGATTCAGCCCGTTTTCAATGCCTTTAAACTCTATCTCACGGGTGGCGCCACTGCTATGACGCAAAACCACCCGATCCCAGTACACTTCAGCCAACTGATAACCACTGCCTTCAATCACATCGCCGACGCGATAGCGCTCTGCCACCTCATTGACTTTGAGCACGGCAGAAGAAAACTGGTTGGGATAACCGACCATCACGCCTTGTAATTGAAGGTTCAGATTGTCTTCGGCCTGCGTACGCTGGCTCGCTTCATGAAACAAGGCAAAACTGCTGATATTCGGTACACGCAGCTGCTGCGAACCCAGTTCGACCCGATCCAGTTGCATCGCTTGAGGTGGCGCCAGTAATAGCCAGAACAGACTGGCCAGCTTCCAGCATAAATACAGAATCAGCAGCGCCAGCAATACCGGTGCGACACGATCGGCCTGTTTCAACTGGAGAATCTGCAACTGTTCCCAGATTTTCTGCATCAGAAGCCTCCCTTGAACAGCGGCTGGCGGGTACTGATTACATAGGTATCGGCACCAGCCTTGCCTTCATAAGAAGGAACATGCATCAATAAACGCTGGGTCAGCTGCACATCCAGCATCATCTCCTGATCCAGACTCAGGTTAATCATTTTCTGGTCACGTGCATCACGCACATCAATTTTCAGTTTTCCGCTTTCATCCGACAGTGTGCCTTTCAGCGTGGGCACGGTCATGCGCTCTTGACGCTGGGCAAACTGATACACCAGCTCCCCGCCGGCCCAGTTCAGCTGGCCTTGTGCCTGGGCAAATCCTTGCTGCTTATTATAGTTCAGATCAATATTTTGTAATTGAATCGGATTGGTCGGCCATTGCCAGTCAACCAGGGTTTTTAGAGTTTCTGGCGCAACACGGCCGTGTACAGCGTTTAGCATGAAGGTCCCAAAACGGTAACCCATCACGCCTTTTAGTTCGGTATGACCACTATGGATTTCAACATCGGCTGCCACTTTCAGCAATAACAGGTCTAAAGGACGCGTATTCCAGCTTAAGCTGCCACGCAACTGTCCCTTGTGCCAATCTGCCTGCCCCTGCCAGATGTTACCACTGACATTATGTAAACTCTGATTGTTTTTATAAAACTTTGAAATTAACCAAGCTGCAGGAATCTGTAATAACACAAAAATTAAAAAAGCAATGATGGCGAAAATCCACCACGTGATGTATCTCGGTTTCTTTATCATTCCACCACGACCAACCTATCTAATGCATTCATGAACAAATTGTTATTTTCATGCACACATTATGCACACTTTTTTTACAACACCAACGGATACACATAAAAAAACCAAGCAGTTCTGCTTGGTTTCGACACTCTAGTGCGCTTAGATGACAATCTGATGAAGTTTAGATCAAGAAGTCTTCAAGCTTGGCACCTTTTTCCAGTTCTGCCACTAACCAGCGCGGTTGCTTACCACGACCTGTCCAGGTTTCATTGGCATTGGCTTTATTACGATAACGCGGCTCTACCGATTTACGTACATTCTTTTTACGTTTAGACGCACCAAACTCAAGAATCTGTTCAATGCTTAAACCCGCATTTTCAGCAATTGCCAAAATCTGATTATATGCATCTTCAACTGCCTGGTCCTTTTTCGATGCAATTAATGCTTCCGCTTCTTCCTGCAAGCGCTTTAATTGTTCTACAGACAAATTACTAATATCGGGCATCATATTTACTCCACAAGTATGCTTTTATATTAATTTACTTCAATTGCATTAATACATCATATTTTTATCTGAATTAAGTTTCAATCATTATTTGAAATGAAAAACAATTATTAACAGAGATAAATAATCTATTTATTCGGGATTAGAATTAATCCAGATAATGCCCCACACTATTTTCCAAAGCCAAAATATGCTGCCGAATCGACTCGGGTAATGGCATTTTCTGCATACTTTCAGAATTCACACAAACCATGATGGCTTCTGCACTCGCGACTACAGCCTGTTGCTGCTCGCTCCATAATATATAATGCATGCGAAAAGCACTATTTCGGATTTCCTCAACCCGTACACCTATTTTTAAGGTATCCGGATAAAATACCGGACGCATATATTTGCACTGATTTGATGCCACTACCGTCGAAAAGGATTGCTGCATCATTCTGATCTGATCCATATAATGAATGCGGGCACTTTCAATATAGCGGTAATACATCACATTATTGACATGACCGAGCGCATCCATATCGCCCCATGCCACCACTTGTTGATGAATTACTGGATAATCGGTTAATTGCATGCGACTTTACCTAGATTTTAATTTTCATGAAATGACTATTATTTTCAAACACCAGATTTAACTGCTGCTGTAAATGCGGTTGATCTTTTAATGCCGATTTAATTCTTAAATAGTTCATTAAAATATGTTCCGGATATAAATCCAGAAGCTGTGCTGCATCGTCATGACGACCGGTAGCTTCCAATATATGCCATTTGGCAAAACTCAATACCGGTAAAGCAGGATATTGCTGTTCCCACTGATTCAGATAATCTTCAATCTTGAGATAATCCGGTACCGGTTTTAACAGCTGCTGCTGGAACCATAAATAGAACACATCCTGATGAAACTGTTCAGACAGTAAATGCACCGCCAGATGCTCCTGCTGCTCTCCCATATCGCTTAAGCGTGCCAGCACTTTTAACCACAGCACTTTAATCGCATACGGCTGGCTAAACATCTGCCCTGACAGATTGCAATAACGCTGTTTTAAATCCTGCAATGCTTCCGGTGTGGCCTGCTCAAAATGCTGCAAGATTTGCTCAAGCCATAACTGCTTGCTGTCCAGCCCTAAATGCCCATATTGGGTCGCACGCAAATATAACCATGGATACTGCAGCGCAAACTCTCCCCACAGTGCGGTTAAGCGCTGTTCATAGGCTTGTTTAACATCTTTGAGCCACGGCGACAGTTGATGGCCATTTAAAAATTCCAGATGGGTCAGGGCTTTTTCCGGTTGCTGCTGCGCCAGATAAATTTCAATACGCTGCAACTCGGCCAGCTCAAAGGCCATGGCCTTGCTCTGGTTTAACATCTGCAAAGCCACCGGATAATCCTGCTGCATCAGCGACAGGCGTGAATGAATCACGGCTTTTAATAAACCAGACTGGTTAAATACCTGACGGATAAAGGCGTCCTGCTCACGCGCGGCATCCAGCAGCCAGATTACTGCCATTTGCTCATAAGGATGTAAATGCTGGAAATCAAACACCGCTGCCTGCTTACGCTGTTCACGGCTTAAATAACGCTTTAGCATCGCCCAGATCAGCTGCACCACCAGACTGATCAGCATCAATAAAATTAAAAGCACCCAGATATTGGTCTGTAGCTGCCAGTCACGCCAATACAGGTAAACATAGCCCGCGCCATAGCCATAACTGAATACACTGAGCAAGGCCACCAGCACTAACGTGACCAAAACATAGGCCAGAACAATCTGCTTCATGATCATTCATCCAATAAGGTGCGGCTGGTCAGCACCGGCACAGGAATCACGGTCAGGCTCTGAATTTCCGCCAATTCAGCGCTTAACTGCTGCGCCCCCCGATCCGGCAGCAGCTGTAACAGATGAAAAATTTCAGTCAGCTCCTGCTGATAATTCAGATATTGGCCTTGTCCTAATAACTGACGTGCCAGTAATAAACGCAACTGCGCTTCTTTTAACAGCAATTGACGCTGACTAAGTACAGTCGCTGGCTGCTCGGCGGCTTCCAGTTTCAACCACTTATGCCAGAAGGCCGGATTGGCCTCTTGCGCCGGCTGCAGTTGTGGCTGCTGGATTTCCTGACGCAACAGCTGATCCAGCTGCTGTAGAGCCTGAGTGACCTGCTGCTGCTGGGCACTGCGCTGTGCCGCAAATTGCTGGATCAGCTGCCGGTCTTTGCTCAGGGTTTGATGCAGGCTTTCGGCCAAGGCCGGTGACAAAGCCCACTGATTCAGCTGAACATCCAGTACTGCCAACTTTTCCAGTGCATACGGATATTGCGCCTGCTTTAAGGCAAATTCGATCAGTTCCAGCTGCTGTTGAAGCATCTGCTGCGGCGTGATCGTGGTCTGGCTGATCTGCACTGTAGTATTAGCTGCAGGCGCACTTGAAGATGCTGACGGTGAAGGATTGCTACTCTGGCGCTGCAAAGCCACTAGCTGGTCATTGAGATTGGCGCGGCTTTTTTCCGCCTGATGCATACTCTGAGACAATTCGGACTGCTGCGCCGTTATTTTAAATACGTCATAGCTCAGCTTTAACATCCAGGCCAAGCCGATGATCAATAATAAAATAAGTAGCTTCTTCATGCGTGTCCTGATTTAAGCTCAATCTGCTGCAGTATTGTTTCTGTTTTTAAATTCGTCAACTTGATCAGTTGAAAACGGGTGTGATGCTGTTGTTGATAATCCATCAACAGCGCTTCCAGGCGGTCACCCAGCACCAGATAACGTCCCCGGTTCAATAATTCTTTTTGCGCTTGACTCAGCCGCAACCAGTTTAACCAGCTGGCCTCACTGCTAATCAGCATCCAATAGTCCCGGTGCTGCTGCAGTTGTGGCAATAGCGCGGGCATCTGCTGAATGGACGCGGCCGGACACTGACGCTGATATAAAATAAAATTCAGAATCTGCATTCCGGCCTGTTGCAGGCTGTCCATCATAAACTGACGACCGCCTTCACCGCGCCAGAAGGCAATACATGAACCGGCCGCCAGGGATTTTAATAAAGGCAGTTCCAGCATGCCTTCCGAGGTTTCAACCTCCGGCACGGCGCTCGAAATTCCGTATTCTGCCAGTACCTGCGCCGTTTTTTCACCAACCGCAATCCACTGTAAATGTTGTAATTGATCGAGATGAATACCGCTTTGCGCCAGATACTCCATCCCGATGTGTACTGCGGTCGGGCTGACCACCACAATCCGCTGCGCCTGCAGTAATTGCTGGTACAGCTGTGCCAATGCATCGGACCAGGGACAGGCCTGTAATTCCAGCAGAGGCAGCTCAATCACCGACCAGGCCTGTTGCCTTAAAGCCTGTGACAAGGTACAGGCACGATCGGCCGGGCGGGTATTAATAAACAGCATCTTAATATAAGGCTTTTAGCAGCTCACCTGCCCCTTGTGCCAACAGGTTCTGTGCCAGTTGTTCACCCAGCTGTTCGGCCTGCTCGGGTGCGGCACTGAGCTGTGCGCTTAACAAGGTCTGGCCATCGACACTGCCCACCCGGCCTTCCATCGACAGCTGGCCATCTTTTAAAGTGGCATAACCGGCAATCGGCACCTGACAGCCACCTTCCAGATAAGCATTAAACGCACGTTCTGCGCGTACACAGACATTGGTTTCATCATCCATCAACGGCAAAATCAGCTCGAGTACGGCCTGATCATTAGTCCGGCATTCCAGCCCCAAAGCGCCCTGACCCACGGCCGGCAAACTCACTTCAGGCGCGAGCGTATGACGAATCCGCTCACTAAGGCCCAAACGCTTCAGGCCGGCACTGGCCAGAATAATCGCATCATATTGACCTGCATCCAGCTTGGACAGACGGGTACCAACGTTACCGCGCAAATCAATAATCTCCAGGTCAGGGCGTGCTTTTAAAATCTGGCATTTACGGCGCAAACTGGACGTTCCGACTTTGGCACCCTGCGGCAAGTCCTGAAAGCTGGCATAAGTATTGGACACAAAGGCATCCAGCGGATCTTCACGCTCGCAAATCACCGCCAGGCTTAAGCCTTCTGGTAGCGCCATTGGCACATCTTTCATGGAATGCACAGCAAGGTCAGCACGACCATCTAGCAAAGCTGCTTCTAATTCTTTGACAAACAGTCCCTTGCCCCCAATTTTGGCTAAGGGGGTATCGAGAATTTTATCACCCTGGGTCACAAAGGTGACCAACTCCACGTTTAGACCGGCATGTAAGGCTTCTAAACGCGCACGAATGTGTTCCGCCTGCCATAATGCCAGCGGGCTTTGTCGAGTTGCAATTTTCAGGGTGTTCATCATGTCAGTGAAAGCAAATAAAAGGATTCCCTTAAACTTAACCTGATCGCTTGAAAATGCAAGTCAATTTGCACCCTGAGATGGCGAAAAAGCCATTTCAACCGGTGCTTACAGTTTCTGAATACGTTCTCTTAAGGTCGGTAAATGACGACGGCTTACTGCCAGACGTTCTTCCAGTTCACGACAACGCACCTGATACTGACCGGTATTAATCACTTCCAGTCCTTCAAGATAATGAATCGAGACCAGCGCATTGCGATGAATCCGAATAAACTGGTCGGCAAATTCATGCTCCAGGTCTTTTAAGGTTTCGTCAATCAGCACGCTGCCATTTTTATGGCGCACGGTGACATATTTTTGATCTGCTAAAAAATAATAAATATTTTCTACAGGCACCAGTTCAACACCACGATAAGTTTTCGCCGTGATCTGGTGGCGTTTTATATTCAATTCTTCCATATTTTCTTTTTGTTTTATGTGACTCAGCTGGGCTTGCGTGAGTTTGGTTAAGTGATCTAAAACCTGCTGCAATTCCTGTTGCATGACCGGTTTTAACAAATACCCTTCTGCCTGCGATTTAAATGCATCAAGTGCATGCTCATCATAGGCGGTACAAAAGACAATTGCCGGCATGGGGTCAAGCTCGCGCAAATGCTGGGCGCAGCTTAGTCCATCCATTTCTGGCATCTGAATATCTAATAACACGACATCTGGCTGATGTTCATCTGCTAGCTCAATGGCCTGCTCACCATGACTGGCGGTTGCCACCACCTGATGTCCAAGTTGAGTCACCAAGCGGGCCAAACGCTCAGTTGCAAGAGGTTCATCATCACAGATCAGAACATCCATTTATCCCTCCTTTACGTTAAATCATTTATTTTTATAGCTTAACGTGAATTTTTTTTTATTTATATGGATACTGTACCACGGTGGTATACATGCCCTCCCCTGCATACGTTTGAAAGACCACCTTTCTTCCATAAAAGGCGCGTAGACGCTGTTGCACATTTTGAATTGCAATACCATGTCCTTGTCGTAAATTCATTTTAGCGTTTACGTAAGGGTTTGTAATGACGATATTGACTTGATTTTCCAAAATTTCTACCAATACGCTAATGGTACTCGGTCTGGATATTTTTTCAACACCATGAAAAATACTATTTTCCAGTAAAGGTTGTAAAGTTAATAAGGGAATTTGTACCTGACTGAGCAGTTGCGGCTGTTCAATTTTCCATTCCACCTGCAAGCGTTCACCCAGACGAATCTGCTCAATCTCCAGATAACGCTGGCATAATTCAACTTCTTCCTGCAGCTTGACCAGCTTGACTTCCTGTAAACTGGCACGAAACAGACGTGACAGATTGAGCAGCATCTGCTCGGCTTTTTCAGGATCAATCGCAATCAGGCTAATGACATTATTTAAACTGTTGAATAAAAAATGCGGATGGATACGCGCTTGCAAGGCATGCACCTTGGCCTTTAGAGCACTTTGCTCGCGCAGATAATTCTGTTCGCGCAAATATAAATAGCGAAAACAGAATGCTCCCAGCAAGATGCCATAACTTAAATGCAAATCCAGCCCGCCCCCCAGCTCGGCTGCAGTCAAGTCACGCAGATGAAAATTCTGGCCAAAATGCGTCAGCAGATTCAGGCTTAAAGTGGTCACCAGTACAATTAGCTGTAGCAATAAAAAACCAAAACCGAGCGAAAAGCCCAGACTCATCCGACCCAAACGTCTTTGAAAATATTCAATAAAGGCAGTAAAGGCCAGTAACACCCAGTTAATGTACAGCACATATTGCAGCAGTCGTGAACCGGTTAATGCCTGCCAGCCTTGCGCTTCAGCCAGTGCCAGCACCATGGCCAATACATTGCTGGCAATAAATAATTCAATTAGATGTTGCCAACGCCCTATTTTCGTAAAAAAATAACTGTAATTTTTTTCATCAGCCGTATCTGCAAAAGATGATCTCACCTGCCCTTCGGCAAGTGATTCCGAATTTGTTATACTCGTTTTCAAATTACTGCTTTTTATTCTATTGAGCCGACATGACCACATCTTCTAATTCCTCAAATCCGTCACAAACCCAGACTTCGGGTATGTGGGGCGGTCGTTTCTCTGAAGCTACTGACGCATTTGTTGCTGAATTTACAGCATCTGTCCAATTTGACCAACGCTTTTATAAACAAGATATTGCCGGTTCAATCGCCCATGCAACCATGTTGGCCAAAGTTGGCGTGCTGACTGCACAAGAACGTGACGACATCATCAACGGCTTAAACACCATTAAAGCCGAAATTGAAGCGGGTCAGTTCGAATGGCGTATTGACCTTGAAGATGTGCACATGAACATCGAATCACGCCTGACCCAGCGTATTGGCATTACCGGTAAAAAACTGCACACCGGCCGTAGCCGTAACGACCAGGTGGCGACTGATATCCGTCTGTATGTGCGTGATGAAATTGATGCCATTTTAGAATTATTGAAAAAACTACAAACTGGTATTCTAAGCCTGGCGGCAAAAAACACTGACACGATTATGCCGGGCTTCACCCATTTACAAACTGCTCAACCTGTGACTTTTGGTCACCACCTTATGGCCTGGTTTGAAATGCTGGTACGTGACTCTGAGCGCTTAATTGACTGCCGTAAACGTGTGAACCGTATGCCACTCGGTTCAGCTGCACTGGCAGGTACAACCTATCCAATCGACCGCGCCTATACCGCAGAATTACTGGGCTTTGATGCCGTTGCTGAAAACTCTTTAGATGCAGTATCTGACCGTGATTTCGGGATTGAATTTAACGCCGCTGCATCGCTGATTATGATGCACCTGTCGCGTATGTCGGAAGAACTGATTCTGTGGACCTCAGCCCAGTTTAAATTTGTGAATATTCCTGACCGTTTCTGTACCGGCTCATCAATCATGCCGCAAAAGAAAAACCCGGATGTCCCTGAACTGGTTCGCGGTAAAACCGGCCGTGTCTATGGCGACTTAATGAGCCTGTTGACCCTGATGAAAGGTCAACCACTGGCCTATAACAAAGACAACCAGGAAGACAAAGAGCCTCTGTTTGATGCAATTGATACTGTACGTGGTTCACTGATGGCGTTTGCTGACATGATTCCGGCATTGGTGCCTAACATTGCAGAAATGCGTGAAGCGGCGCTGCGTGGTTTCTCTACTGCAACCGACCTTGCGGATTACCTGGTGAAAAATGGCGTTGCTTTCCGTGATGCCCATGAAATTGTTGGTAAAGCGGTCGCACTGGGCGTACAGGAAGGCAAAGACCTGTCTGAACTGACCCTGGAACAGCTGCAGCAGTTCTCTGACCTGATTCAGGCCGATGTATTTGAAAAAGCCCTGACTCTGGAAGCTTCAGTGAATGCACGTAACCATATTGGGGGGACTGCTCCGGCACAAGTCGCTGCTGCGATTGAACGCGCCCACGCCCGTTTAGAGCAACTTTACGCTTAATCTTAAATTCGGAGTATGGATATGTCTCGACAAGTATTTTGCCGTAAGTATCAACAAGAAATGGAAGGCTTGGACTTTGCCCCGTTCCCGGGTGCCAAAGGTCAGGAATTATTTGATACCGTGTCTAAACAGGCCTGGAACGAATGGCTGAAACATCAGACCACGCTGATCAATGAAAAGCGTTTAAATGTGTTTGAAGCAGATGCGAAAAAGTTTCTGGAAGAACAACGCGAAAAATTCTTCAATAATGACGAAACTTTAGAAAAAGCCGAAGGGCTAAAGCCTGAGTAAAACTTAAAGCGCTGCTTTAAGTTTTACGCAAGACAAGGACGAAGTCCGCGTAGGCTTTCATGCAAAAAGAATCTCCATTTTTGGGGATTCTTTTTTATGCACGGTTGTAAAAATTACGCAAGACAAGCGAAGCGCGTAGTTTCAAATGTCTCAAAGGAGTCTGAAGAGGCCACTGCTGTCCCATAGTTTGCTTTAAATAAAAAAACCTGAGTCCTAACAGTTAAAATATGAGTGCAAACAAACACTTTAACGACCAGGATTCAGGTTTTGTCACATCAGAATACCGTATTTCA
>NZ_VOXW01000009.1:0-126744 GCF_013420555.1 Acinetobacter sp. Q85-2 | reverse complement strand
AGATAAAGGTTCGATTCATTTAACCTCTGATTTATTCGAGTTTCGCACGGAAAGAAATAAGCGCAAGCTATATATCGGTGGTAAAAAATTTAATATAGGCTCATTAAGTTTTAAGGCTCATGCTAACTTCAAAGAACCGAAATCCCTTTATATTCGCAAAGAGCGTGGTCAATATTTCGTTTCTTTCTGCTATGAAGATGGTGTTGAGATTCAAGAGTTTGACGGTAAGAAATTCGATGCTAAAAAATACGCCAAAAGACAGTTAGATCATTTGCAGGGCATGGACGAAGAACAACTACAAAAAATAGTGGTTGGTATAGATCGTGGTGTCACCATTCCTGTTCATGCAGGCTATGAAGAATTCGATTTCTCTAAAGAACAAAAGAATCATTTAACAAAAGCAGATCGCTACATTAAGCGACTGCAAAGAAAACTCGCTCGACAAGTAAAAGGCTCAAACCGAAGAGCTAAGACTAAACATCGAATTGCGGTGCATCACTCTAAGAAAGCCAATATTCGCAAGGACTTTGCTCATAAGACAAGTCATAGCCTAGTTAATGGTTTAGCTAAGGTATTTATCTTTGAAAAATTAAATACCAAGAGCATGACTAAAAAGCCTTTACCAAAGATCGATGAATCAGGTCGATTTATTCCTAATAAGGCTAAAGCCAAAACAGGCTTAAACAAATCTATCCTGAACGTGGGTTGGCATAGAATTGCATCATTCCTAGCTTACAAAGCAGTTAAGCTAGGTAAAGCGGTATTTACCATCAATGCTTCTTATACAAGTCAAGAGTGCGCTTTATGCGGTCACACTCACCCCGACAATCGCAAAAGCCAAGACAAGTTTAAATGCGTGAGTTGTGGACACATTGACAATGCAGATCACAATGCATCAGTTGTTATTAAGAACAGGGCGATTAATTTAATTTTAGACAGTGGAACGCTGTTGGATGACAATCATTTGTCATCTAGTGGGCGCAGAGGTATTCGTAAGACGACTAAGGGTGTTAAAGCCCTTTTTCGCAGTACCAATGAAGCGTCAAAAGAGATGTGTGCAACTTAGGTTGCACTACGGAAACTCGGTTGCTTTAGCTCCGAGTAGTTCATGCTGCTGCACCCGTACTATCCGGCAATTGTTCGCTGGTAGCGGGTAATGGTTGATCTGAAAATACTGCCCCGTGCTGACTGAACGCACCTTGACCCACTCGCCGCGCAGCACTATACGCTGCCCGGCTTTAACACGGCGCAGGCGCTGAGCAATCTGTTCGCTGGCAGCAATGGCGCTGATATTGAGCGTGTTGGCAATCACCTGTTGTGCTGCAAGCGAGCTAGTGGACGCCACCTGAAACTGATAGCAGCGCTGGGTCTGTTCAAAATCGACCGTTTGGGCCTGCTCTGATGAACTAAACACGTCTTTGGCCAGCAGCAGATCAATATTGCTGACATAGGCCAGATCATTAAAATGTCCCACCACCGGCGCAGCCGGATGAATCACCCGCCGGTCCGGACTGTAGTAGCGTTTTGCCACGACCTGATACTGCCCGGAAAAATGTCCTTCAGTCTCCAGCGCAAAGTTCTTTAACACCCCTGACTGCTGTAAATGTGGGATGGCACGAAAATATTCCGACCACAGCCAGATCATCAGAGCCAGTCCCGCCAGGCTGAGCAGTATTTTATTCACAAGAAAGTTCGGTCATCAAAAAATTAATCCTCGAAATCAATTCGGATGGTTTCAAAGCGCAGTCGTCCCTGCTGAATGGCTTCGGCAATGGCCTGCTGGCCTTTGGTCAGGCGCGCGCCGCCACTTTTAATATCAATTAACACCACCTGAATATCCTCAGCCCGGCCATCGCCATCCCGAAAGTCGGTATAGCCATCAAACACAATATAATCGACCGGATCGCCCAGAAATTTGGCATCGCTGGGCAAGTATTCAAATTGCGGCATAATTGGTGCCATCTGCTCGGCCATTTTCCCTTTGAGCACCGCGCGGCTGGTATTGACGCTGCGCTTTTGGGCCTGCGCCAGTGCCTGCTGATGTTCCAGCTCCAGCTCTGCAATATACTGTTCATATTCGGCCTTAATCCGGCCATTGCGGCTATGACTTAAAATGATGGTGGTCAGCACCACTCCTATTGCAGCGCCTATAAGCATTGCCATCCATATCGACATGGGGTTTTCCTGATTTTTTAAAATTTGCAAGCAGCGCTACGACTTTTGTCAACGGTCATCTCCAGCACATCAAACAATGATATGCTAGGGATGAGCAGAATAAAATCTTTAGTAGGGTCATGAAAACAATCTTAGTCGCCAATCAAAAAGGTGGATGTGGAAAAACCATTACCGCCATCAGTTTAGCTTCCGCCTTAGCCCAAAAAGGATATAAAGTCGCCCTGGCCGATGCCGATAACCAGAAATCTGCACGACAATGGTTAAAACAGCGTCCAGAAAGCGCCGCTCCCATTCAGAGTCTGGACTGGCGTCATGAAAAATCGGTCGGTGATGCGCCTAAAAATATCGAATACCTGATTATTGATGCGCCGGGGGCATTATCTGGTGATCAGGCCGAGCAGCTGATTAGTGAAGCGCATGCGATTATTACCCCGCTGCAGCCTTCCTTCTTCGATATTGATTCAACCCGCCGCTTTTTAAAGCATTTGCAGGAAATTAAACGGATTCGTAAAGGCAAGGTTCAGATTTTACTGCTAGCCAACCGGGTCAAGGCCAACAGTGCCAGCTCCAAAGAAATTCGTGATTTCTTTGAAAAAATTGAACAGGAACCGGTGGCCTGGATTTCTGAACGTGCTGCCTATGGTCAACTGGCGATGCAGGGTTTAAGCGTATTTGATAAAACCCAGAAAAATTACCTGACCATTCAAAATCAGTGGCAACCTGTCCTGAATGCGATTATTGATGATCCGGCCCAATGGTTCTAAGCGCCTAAGCGATTAAACGGCTTTTGCCTTTCCACTCCCGCTTCAATATTTAACAGAACTTACGCAGCGTTCATTTGCGAGCGCTGGGTTTTCAGTTAATATGCTTCAAGACCTTAGGAATGAGCCAGTGAACTCAGTGCAACAATACGCGCCCACTTTACAAAAAGTCTTGCTATTTGGACTATTTTTTGTCCTGATTTTTTTGAGCTTTCATGTCCTCAAATACTTTATTGTTCCTGTAGTTTGGGCCACTATTATTGCCTATATGACTTGGCCGCTGTATCAGTCGGTACAGCGTATGTGCGGTCCACGACCGACCTTAAGTGCCACAATTATGATGATTCTGGTGACACTGGTGGTCGGTATTCCGTTGACCTTTGCGATTTTTATCTTGCAGCACGAAGGTCGTAACCTGTATTACGAATTACAGAAACAGGTCTTTTCCGGACATTTGAATGTGCCGGATTTTATCCGCGATCTGCCCTTTGTCGGTAAAGAAATTAGCCGTTCCTTACGTGAAATTAATGAAGATCCGAACAGTATCATTAATTCGATTTCAGTCTGGATTCAGGGCCATCTGAATTATGGCCGTTTCCTGCTCAGTGAAATTAGCCGCAATTTAATTAAACTCGGCTTTGCCATGCTGTCGCTGTTCTTCTTCTATCGTGATGGCCAGACCATTTTAAATCAGGTCAGTAAAGCGCTGGAAATGGTGATCGGACCACGTGTACACCATTATTTAGATACCATTTCTGAAACCACCCGTGCGGTGGTTTACGGGGTTGGCTTGACTGCAATTGCCCAGGCACTTTTGGCCGGGGTCAGCTACTTTGTGGCCGGGGTGCCAAACCCGATGGTATTGACCATTGTCACTTTCCTGTTTGCCCTGATTCCGTTTGGCCCACCGCTGGCCTATGGCTCGGTGGCACTGTGGCTGTTCTCGCAGGGGCAAACCATTGAAGCAATTGGGGTGATGGCCTGGGGCGTGTGTGTGGTTAGTACCGCAGATAACGTAATTCGCCCGCTGGTGATTTCTGGCGCCACCCAGATTCCATTCCTGCTGATCATGTTCGGGGTTCTGGGCGGCATTGCCAGCTTTGGCCTGATTGGCCTGTTTATTGGTCCGGTGATTCTGGCGGTCTTGCTGGCAATCTGGCGTGAATGGCTGCATGAAACCAATGAAGCCGAAGCTATGATGATGCCAAAAACCACCATGGCCTATGACCTGCCCGATGATCAGGGACCGGCTGCACCAAAAGGCTAAATTTCATTAAGAAACTTATACACGCCTGTACGCAAACTACATTGTGTTGCCTCCTGAGCCTTGTTTGAATGAAGCCATATATTCGAATAAGACAGGATGCAAACCATGACCCCACTTTTTAAACTTGGTGCTTTATGTGCGTTTACCGCGCTGGTCGGAGTCGGCTGTACCACCACACCCGATACCATGATTGGCGCCAGTAAAAACGTTGCCGTTAATGCGGTCTCTGCCCAAGGCATTGGCGCCCAGCTCGGTGAAGTTCAACTGACCGATAGTGCTGCAGGTCTGGTCATCCGTACCAATCTGACCCAATTACCACCGGGTCCACATGGTTTCCATATTCATGAAAACGGCTCCTGTGCCCCAGCAGAAAAAGATGGCAAAATGCAGGCAGCACTGGCTGCAGGTGGTCACTTTAACCCGAATCAAGCCCCCAACCATGGCAATCCATTAAGCGGCCATCTTGGTGATTTACCGGTCCTGAATGTGGCAGCCGATGGCACGGCACGTGTCACCCTACTGGCGCCGCGTCTGAAATTACAGGATGTACAAGGTCTGGCGCTCATGATTCATGCCGGTGGCGATAACTATGCCGATACGCCAAAACCGTTAGGCGGTGGTGGTGACCGAATTGCCTGTGGCGTGATCTAAACCTTGTGCGGATAAATCCCGACTTATCCACAGTTTTCTGATTTTTAAGGCACTTATCCATAGCGGTGAGTGCCTTTTTCTATGCCTAGATTAAACAGCAATCTGAGGCTACACGGTTGATTATCAGGCTTTTATTTGAACATCAACAGCTTAGCTAAAACCAAGCACGATAGTCTGATTTATATTAAAAAACAAAAACTTAAAACCAGGCTGGGTACTAAAAAGCATGGTCCTCTGCGCCAATATTCGCTACACTGCAGCTAGATTTATGGGGAAATTGCAGAGTATGAACATCCAAAGCTTGCGTGTGGTGGGTTTTTTAGAAGGTTTATCTTTTCTGGCCTTGCTGTTTATTGCCATGCCACTGAAATATATATGGGGTAACCCAATTCTGGTGAAATACGTCGGCATGGGCCACGGTGTGCTGTTTATTGCCTTTCTGGTGGTGCTGTTCGTTGTCTGTGAAAAACAGAAATGGTCAATTCAGGTATTTTTAATGGGTGTAATTGCCTCAATCTTACCGTTTGGCCCGTTTATTTTTGATGCCAAACTGAAGAAAATGGCACAGCCGCAGGTCGAAGTGTAACTCCAGACTCATCGATCAATCAGGCATTCACCAGATTACTATCTGCTGGATGCCTTTGTTTTTTGACCTTTTAACCACATTATCCTATTGATAAATGCCAGATGATCAGCCCGCTTAAAACTGACCGCTTTCGGCACGTTCGCGCATAATCTGTTTCAGACTCAGCCGCGGATAAGCAAACCACAAGGCGATTAAGGCAAAACAGGACAGGCTATAAGCCCACAGCTCAAAATGACTGTAGAGCATGCGCACCAGTTCAATCACCACAAAAAAGCTCAGCATCATCAGCACAGAAGCCGTTGCGGCAACTGTCCCTTTCGACACCTCGGACGACATCAAAGCAAAACGGTAAATAATTGAAAAACTGATGCCCTCACCAAAGCTGATTAAAGTCATACCCAGAATCAGACACCAGATTAAATAGTCTGGTATGAGCAGACCAAGAATTAACAGCAAGGTACCGACCAACATGAGTGGCAAGCCCATCAGCACAGTCTGTCCCAAAGCAAAACGGTCAATGATTTTCAGCAGCAATAAATTCCCGGCAATCAGCCCGCCCAAGACCGGAAATTGGGCCAGACCATATTGCAGACTGCTCAGATTGAGCTGCTCCACCAGCATCACCGGCGACAAGGCAATCCATAACATCAGCGGCATGCTTAAGAGCGGCAAGGCAAAGGTCATGGTCAGAAAACGGCGGTTTTTCAGTACCTGTTTAAAATCATCCCAGATATAGCCAATCGGCTGTTTCGGAATACTGAGCTGCTGCTCCGGCATTTTGGCTTTCAGTCCGAGCCAGCTTACAGCCGCCAAAGCTGCAATCCCAATAAAGCCCCAATGCCAGGACACATGCTCGATCATAAAGGCACCCAACACCGGCCCCAGTAGCGGCGCCAGCAGCGACACATTGGCCATGAGTGCCATGACTTTAATTGCATCACGTTCAGCAAAACTTTCCTGAATGGCGGCATAGCCCACTGCGGTAATTACCGACAGGCCAAAGCCCTGCAAAAAGCGCAGCAATAAAAAGCTTTCGATGTTCTGGGTCAATAAAATCAGCAGGCAGGTCACCACAAAAAACAGTACCCCACCCAGCAGGACTTTTTTACGGCCTAAACGGTCTGACAAAGGGCCTAAAATGGCTGCGACACAGGCACCGCCGAGCAGATAAAACGACATCGAGGAGGCTGCCCAGGAACTGCTGACGCCAAAATCCTGGGTAATGGCGAGCATGGCCGGCTGTACCAGATCATTGCCGATATAGACGGAAAATTCGAACAGCACCAAAGCCAGCGGAAACATTAAGGTGGCGCGGGAGAGCGTTGTAGTTGGAGTGGTTTGCATAGCGCTCAAAAGCCTGCAAGATTAGCAGGCTGCAATCATAACAATGGGCGCAGTGTAGCAGAGTTTATTTTTAAAATCTGTGACTTTTCTGATGAGGAAATGCTGGATTTGCGGCAGCAGCACTTAGCTAGAGCGGCTGAACAAAATCAGTATAAATCCCCGGTTTAAAAACAGAAAAGCGTAGGGTTTAGCTACGCTTTTCAATCAAAATCATTAAAAGATTCAAGCGGATTAAGGACATACAGCCTTCTGGAAAGTCTTGGTATTTTTGCCGCGCAGACATTGATAGCTCTTTTCAGTTTTCACTTTTTCCCAGTCGCCATCGACCAGTTTAAAACTGTAAATGGTGCGAATCGAGCGTACCGAATCATCCATTAAACCGGTTTCAGTCACTTTAACCTGGGCCGCGGTCGGTGATTCGACATTATTAAAGAATTGACGCAGCTCGACTGTCGCCAGCTGTTTACGTAAATCCGGACGCTCTTTTAACACCTGTGCCAACGGTGTTTCGGCAGACGGTGTCACTTTAGACACAATATTCTGGGTGGTGGCACATCCTGTAACAGCAATCGCCAGTCCTGCCATTGCAGCGAAACGAAACATAACTCTATCCAAACTGATTCAACACTGTAAAAATGATGCCGGCTTTTTGCGCTTAACACTATGCACAGAATGTAATTTGAGCGAGAGTGCACATGATAAGTGCCATAAAAAAAGCGCATCCGGAGATGCGCTTTTTCGTTCTATTGGCCTGATTACAGGTCGAATAATTTACCCGGGTTCATAATCCCGTTCGGATCAAAAACCTGTTTCAAGGCTTTCATATATTCGATTTCTTCAGCAGAACGCGAGTATTCCAGATATGGCTTTTTGGTCATGCCAACACCGTGCTCTGCAGAAATTGAACCGTCATATTTTTTCACAGTATCAAACACATACTTGTTCACCACCTGACATTTGGCAAAGAATTCATCTTTGCTTAAATCGGCAGGTTTCAGGATGTTCAGGTGCAGGTTACCATCCCCAATATGACCGAACCAGCAGATTTCAAAGTCTGGATAGTTCTCGGCCACAATCGCATCAATTTCTTTAATAAATGCCGGCACGTGGGTAATCAGCACTGAAATATCGTTTTTGTATGGAATAAACGGCGCAATCGATTCCGAAATATCTTCACGTAAACGCCATAAGCTTTCGACCTGATCCAGGCTTTGGCTGAGTACGCCGTCCAGCACCCAGCCCTGTTCCATACAGTGCTCAAAAATTTCCATCGCCTTGTCCATAATCGGTTCAAACGGCGCTTCAAATTCAAGCAATACATAGAATGGACATTCGGTTTCAAACGGACGCTGTACATGACCATTGGCCAGTACTTTCTGCATTGCCAGTTCACCAAAGAACTCGAACGCAGTTAAATCAATTTTGGCCTGGAAAGCGTGCAGCACAGGCATGACTGCATCAAAATCCGGTACACCCAGCACCATCACTTGCAGGTCTTGCGGTTGACGTTCCAGCTTGATTTCCGCTTCAGTGACGAGGCCTAAAGTCCCTTCACCACCAATGAATAAGTGTTGCAGTGCATAACCGGTGGCGTTTTTGATCATGCCTTTGTTTAAACGCAGCACATCCCCTTTACCGGTCACCACGGTTAAGCCCAGCACCCAGTTACGGGTCATGCCGTATTTAATTACTTTAATACCGCCGGCATTGGTACCGATGTTACCGCCAATTTGTGATGAACCGGCAGAGGCGAAATCGACCGGATAATACATCCCTTGCTCTTCGGCATAGTTTTGCAGCTGTTCAGTCACCACACCGGCCTGTACGCGCACCATGCGGTCTGCCGGGAAGAATTCCAGAATCTGGTTCATCTTGTCCATGCTGACCACGATTTCACCGTTGGCCGCTACCGCACCCGCAGAAAGACCGGTACGACCGCCCGATGGCGTCACTGCGACATTGAACTGATTGGCAAGTTTCACAATCGCTTGCACCTGCTCAGTGCTCGATGGAAAAACGATGACGGATGGGTTTGGATCAAAGTGCTTGGTATGATCTCGACCCCAATTCTGGAGGCTGTCCGCATCAGTTTTAATACGGTTTTCACCTACAATTGCAGTCAATTGGGTCAATAACTCTGGGGTTAAAGCGACTGGAGCATTCATCGTTTGCAGACCTGGCAAGAATTAAACAAGAAGAGATTTATCCAGACTGGTGCTGTACATTTTAAAGTCATGCCAAAGCACAGTAAAAGATAAAAAACGGGCAAGAAACCAACAGCCTGAGGCCGGTTTTTGCCGTCTGGGGCTATTATAAGCGATTTTTCTGTAAAACCTGAGAAAAACCATCATTTTGATAATATAGCTTTGAAAATACAGAGTTAATTCAACCAAAAATGAATCCTGCGTTTATATTTTCTACAGAAATAGCAGACCGATCAGCCATAAATGGAATGTATCTCCTGCCCGCTCCTATGATATGATACTGCCACTAAATTTGGCCTTTGTAGCGGAGCCGTAATGAGCCAACATCTTTCACTACCTAAAGATAAAATTCGTTTCCTGTTGTTAGAGGGCGTTCACCAAAATGCCATCGACACGTTAAATGCTGCCGGATATACCAACATCGACTACCGTAAAACTGCGCTTGAGGGTGAAGCGCTGAAAGAAGCGGTCAAAGATGCACACTTCATTGGTATTCGTTCACGTACGCAATTAACTGAAGAAATCTTTGAAGCTGCGAACAAGCTGATCGCGGTTGGCTGTTTCTGTATCGGAACCAACCAAGTCGATTTAAATGCAGCCATGGTACGTGGTATTCCAGTATTTAACGCACCATATTCAAATACCCGTTCTGTTGCGGAACTGGTCCTTGCTGAACTGATTCTGCTGCTTCGTGGCGTACCAGCCAAATCGGCATCATGTCACCGCGGTGGCTGGGAAAAATCTGCAGCGGGTTCTTTTGAAACACGCGGTAAGACTTTAGGTATTGTGGGTTACGGTTCAATTGGTTCGCAACTGTCTGTGCTTGCTGAAAGCCTGGGTATGCATGTGATCTATTATGATGCAGTGACCAAACTGCCAATGGGTAATGCGCGCCAGGTCGGTTCTTTGGCTGAATTGCTGGCCAATGCAGACGTGGTATCGCTACACGTGCCAGACGTTCCATCAACCCGTAACTTTATGGGCAAAGAACAGTTTGCACAAATGAAAGAAGGCGCTATCTTCCTGAATGCGGCACGTGGTACCTGTGTCATTATTGAAGATCTGGCAGATGCAATTAAATCAGGTCATCTGGCTGGTGCTGCGGTTGACGTATTCCCGAAAGAGCCGAAAGCCAATGGTGAAGAATTCGTTTCTCCACTGCGCGGTCTGGACAATGTGATCCTGACTCCACACGTGGGCGGTTCAACCATGGAAGCGCAAGCCAACATTGGTCTGGAAGTGGCTGAGAAATTTGTGGCTTATTCTGACAAGGGTATGACCCTGTCTGCAGTGAACTTCCCTGAAATTGCCTTGCCATTGACTGAAGGTAAACACCGTTTACTGCACATTCATAAAAACATTCCAGGCGTATTGTCTAAAATCAACAACCTGTTTGCTGAGCAAGGCATCAACATTTCGGGTCAATCTTTAATGACCAAAGGTGATGTCGGTTATCTGGTGATGGATGTGGATGCAACTGCATCTCAAGAAGCACTGGATATGCTGCATGATGTTGAAGGCACTATCCGTGTACGTGTTCTGTTCTAATTTCAATTAGACAGTAACACCCAAAACCACAGCCCTTGCGCTGTGGTTTTTTATTTCCTGCTTTAAAAACAATACGCAATCCTTATTTCATATTCTTTTGAAATCGTGCATGAGCCTTGTTTTACCTGCTGGCCACTTACGCAGCCACGACATGGAAGCGTCATCTGTTCATGCTATGCTAGCGGCTATTGATCTGTTGATGATCGCCCTACTCTCCCAACCAGCCCATTCCAGTTATGTCGATACTTCAAAATGCGCCGCATCTCCGCGCTGTGCTGTTGTTGCTGATTGCCATGCTCAGCCTGCAAAGCAGCGGCTCGATGGCCAAACTGCTGTTTGATCAGTTCCCGATTCTGACCGTTTCTGCCATGCGGCTGCTGCTGAGCGCGCTGGTGCTGATGCTGATTTTTCAGCTCTGGAACATTCAGCCCAAAGCCATACGCTGGCCGGCGATTTTCAGCTACGGTGCCGCACTGGCCGGTATGAATATGCTGTTTTATCTGGCGATTGACCGCCTGCCGCTGGGCATTGCGGTATCATTTGAATTTATCGGGCCGTTAAGCGTGGCGCTGTTTTATGCCCGGCGCAAATTCGATTTTATTTGGGTCGGCCTCGCCATTGTCGGGCTGGTGCTGTTATTTCCCTTTGATCAGACCGCGCAGCCGCTCGATGGTCTGGGTGTGTTGTTTGCCTTAGGCGCCGGTGCCTGCTGGGCCTTATATATTGTGGCCGGACAGAAACCGTCGGGTGTGTCCGGGAATCATACGGTCTGTTTAGGTATGCTGGTCGGTACCCTGATTTTATTACCCATTGCTTTATGGGATGGCCTGCCTGTTAGCGTATTTGAACCGGGCAATTTCATCTATTTTATTGCCTTGGCAGTTCTGGCCAGCGCCTTGCCCTTTAGTCTGGAAATGATTGCACTTCGCAACCTGACCGCACTCAGTTTCGGTACACTGATGAGCATGGAACCGGCCATTGCCGCGCTCTCCGGTTTTGTCTTTTTGGGCGAACAGTTACTCTGGAATCAATGGCTGGCCTTAAGCACCATTATTGCCGCCTCTATTGGCTGTACCTATACCGTACAGCAGCGTAAACAGCAGTCCAGTTAAGTAGAGTGGATCTGGCCAGACTGAGCCTCCTGCTGTGTAGTGCTGGAATTTATTTTGACCGGCTACTCATCAAAATTTAAGCAAATTGCTATAATCAGCAGCATCTCCCCAATATGCTGACACCTTCCGGTGTTGGTGGTGCGCTTATGCAAAATGCTCAACTGCTGTCGGTACTGTTCATGGTGCTGTCCATGACTTCGTACCAGATTAGTGCCTCCTTTGCCAAACAACTGTTTGAGGTGCTCGATCCGCTTACCGTGACCATTTTACGGTTGTGCTTTGCCGCCATTATTATCTGCCTGATGTTCCGTTCCTGGAAGATTATTTCCCGGCTGTCCTTTTTAAAATGGCGTGATCTGCTCTGCTATAGCGCGGCCCTGTGTCTGATGAATGTGCTGTTCTATATGTCGCTGGGCAAATTGCCGCAAGGGATTGCGGTTGGTCTGGAATTTATTGGCCCACTGGGACTGGCCCTGCTCTCGATTAAACAGCGTAGTGATTATATCTGGGTGCTTTTAGCCATTTTGGGAATTGCGCTGATGGTGCCCTGGGGACAGGCCAACAGTGACAATTTCTCAGTCTTTGGTGCCCTCTGTGCGCTGGGCGCCGGCTTTTGCTGGGCCCTCTATATTTATTTCGGGCAGCGCGTGGTACAGCAGAATATTGGCATGCATGCCCTCACCATTGCCATTAGTCTGGCTGCGCTGACCCTGTTACCCATTGGTCTGTATCACAATGCCGCGGCCCTGGTCGATACCCAATACTGGGGCAAAGCCATCGCCATTGCCATTTTGGCCACCGCCATTCCGTATGCACTGGACCTGAAAGCCTTGCAGCATTTAAGCAAGCTCAGCTATGGCACCCTGTCCAGTTTATCGCCGGCACTGGCCGCGCTAACCGGCCTGGTGTTACTCGGTGAACAGATCAGCCTGTTGCAATGGGTCGCGCTGTTCTGTGTGATGCTGGCCTCCGTGGGCGTGACTCTAAGAGCCAGCCGCAAAAAAACCATCAGCCCTTAAGCAAAAAGAAAGATCAAACAAGATGAATAAAAAAAGATGGCCAAGAGAGCCATCTTTTTTAAGTCCTGAATTTAGACCAGACTGTCTTTTTGAATGGCTTTATATTTGCCGTATTCATTTAAATACTGTTTGGCCAGCTCGGTTTTCTGGCGCTCTTCCAAAATTTTCCCGGCCTGCTGGAAAAAGCCATGTTCTTCTTCCTGCAAATGATGATGTACTTTTTCAGACAGCTGCTTGGCAATCGCCAGCCAGCCCGGATTGCTAAATTCGGTTTCGGTCAGTTTTTCCAGCAGCTCATCCATTTCATGATGTTCTGCCAGCGCATGCCGGGTAATGTTCAGCCCGGAATCAGTCATCATCAGCGGAATATAAAAATAACGGTCTTCGGCCACAGCATGGGCGAATAATTCATTTTTCAGTTGATCAAACAGCTCGCGGCGTTCTGGTGTATCCCCCGAGGTCTGGATTAAACGCTCGGCCAGATCACGCTGTATTTCATGGCTTTCACGTAGTGCTTCAAAAATATTCATGTTGTTATTACCCTTTCAAATGCCAAAATTTAAACACCCGACAACGGGTTGCATCATTATTGTTAAGCAGACAGGTCAGGCTAAGCATTCACTATACGCCAAGCCCGTGCGACGGTTCCTGCAGCAATTTGTATGGGAAATTTTAATAATGAGAATGATTTACAACCAGAACATCTGATAGGCCATGCGCACAATCAGCACACTAACCAGGATCAGAAATACAATCCGGATAAAGCCGCTGCCATATTTAAAGGCCAGACGTACCCCGACCAGAGAACCGGTAATATTAGCCAGTGCCATCATCGCCCCGACCATAAACAGCACATGCCCCGTGGGAATAAAGAAACTCAGCGCTGCCAGATTGGTCATAAAATTGGCAATTTTCGACAAGGCCGAGGCATGCAAAAAATCGACCTGTAAATAACGGATAAAATAGAAAATAAAAAAGCTGCCCGTGCCGGGGCCAAAAATACCATCATAAAAACCAATCAGCACACTGCCCAACGCCGCCAGGAGCAACATTTTGCGGTTTAAAGTCTGCTGCACATGCAGCTGGCCAAACTGCTTTTTCATGAAGGTGTAGATGGCAATCACGATTAGCATCAGCAGCACAAAGGGCCGCAAAATATCGGTCGGAATCATTGACACGCAGGCTGCGCCAACGAAAGAGCTGAGAAAGGCACATAGCCCGATCACGCCCAGCAATTTCCAGGACAGCTGCACTTTGCGTAAAAAAGAAAAGGCCGCCGAAGCAGTGCCACAAATGGAAGCCAGTTTGTTGGTGCCAAACACCGTGGCCGGCGCCAGTTGCGGCATTGCGCCCATAATCGCCGGAATCTGGATCAGGCCGCCACCACCAACCGCGGCATCAATTGCACCGGCACAGAAGGCAAAAATCACGAGGCTGATGACGATTTCAATATCCATATCGGGGCAATCCTGTGGCCTCAGTGCAGATGAAAATTAGAGATTCAGGACCCGTTTTGGTACCAGACGTTTTTTATCGGTAATTTCCGCCAGCCCTAAACATTTCTCGCCCTCAAATACCAATACCTGAGTTGCCGCCGCATGGTCAATATTACTTTCCATGCCGCGACAAAAATATTCGGCCCGGCCTTCTGGCACCTGTACCTGTGGAAAATGCTCAATCGGGGCATAAACCGGCAGCAACAGCGCTTCACGCTCGGCTTCGCTCAGGCTTTCCAGATAGTCCAGGGTGTAGCTTGGGATCAGATCAAAATGCCCGGTCTGAATACGGTGCAAATAGGTCAGATGCCCATAGCTGCCGAGCGCCTTGGCAATATCTTCACCGAGTACACGAATATAGGTGCCTTTGGAACAAGTCACATCCAGGGTAATGCTATCGTCGGTAAACCCTAACAGCTCCAGCGCATAAATACTGATGGGACGCGCATCCCGTTCAATTTCAATGCCTTTACGGGCCAACTCATATAAGGGACGGCCTTCTTTTTTTAGCGCTGAATACATCGGCGGTACCTGCTGAATATCACCAGTAAATTGCGTCAGGACGGTTAAAATATTTTCTTCAGTCAATGCCGGTACCGCAGCCTCTAACAGCACTTCACCTTCAACATCACCGGTGGTGGTGCTGTGTCCCAATTGAATGGTGGTCTGGTAACGCTTGGTTGAATCCAGAAGAAAATGCGAAAACTTGGTCGCCTCGCCCAGACAGATTGGTAATAAACCAGAGGCCAACGGATCTAAAGCACCGGTATGTCCGGCTTTTTGCGCACGATACAGCCAGCGCACCTTTTGCAGCGCAGCATTCGAGCTGATACCCAGGGGTTTATTCAATAAAAATACGCCATGCACAGGACGACGCTGAATTTTAGGAGAAGATGCTTTCATGGCAAAAATCGGACAATTCTAAACTGCGCCATGGTAGCAACCTGAGCACAAGCTTTACAACTTTTCTATAAAACAATGTCATTTTTATGGCATATTGAGGCCGAACCGAAAACCTAAAATAAATACAATGGAAAAACAGGTGCATAGGAATGCAAAAACATAAATTATGGCTCTGGTTGGGCCTGATCACCATAGCGGTGGTGGGCATTATTTACTGGTTAATTCCCCATTCGCCACCACCCCCCGGTCATGCACAGGCCGCCACAGCGCGTACATCTGCAACCTCGTCTCTACCCGTGAGCAGTCCAAACAGCTCTGCAACCCTGTCCTTTTTAAGTCCCAGTCAGCAGGATACTGAAATTAACTGCCAGTTACAGCTCGACTCAGGTAACCGGCTGATGGTCAATGAACAGACCCGCAACTGTTTTGAATATTTTATTACCCAATACGGCGAGAAAACCCTGGAGCAGATCCGTCAGGATTTTCAGCGTTATATCGCCCAGACTCATCAGGAACCGGCCTTGGGACAAATTCTGGATTTATGGCAGCGCTATCTGGATTATCGGGAGCGTTTGGGGGAATTGCAGCCGCCGCAACTGGATCCGGACAGTCCGCAATATTACCGCAGCATTTTTACTAGCATGAAAAACCTGCGTCAGCAGTTTTTCTCGGCCTATGAAATTGAGGGTCTGTTTGGGGTGGAAGATGTTTATCATGACTATACCCTGGAGCGCCTGAGCGTGATGGACAATAAACAGCTCTCCGAAGCAGAAAAAGCCCAGAAATTAAAAGCCCTGTTTGAGCAACTACCGGAAGACTGGCAGGCTAACTTGGAACAGCTCAACAAGCTGGAAGATTTAAGAGCACTGACCGCAGAAATTAAAGCCCGCGGTGGCTCCAGTACAGAACTGCGCCAGATGCGCCTGAATCTGGTCGGGCCTGAAGCCACGCAGCGTCTGGAACAGCTGGATGTCGAGCGCAGCCACTGGAAAACCCGTGTCATCCAATATTTAAATGAACGCGATCAGATTCTCAGTGCCGGCCTAAATGATGCCGCCAAACAGCAGGCAGTCGCAGAATTACGTCAACAGTATTTTAATAATCCGCAAGAACAGCTGCGGCTGGATACCTTTGAATCAGTGCACGATCAGGGCGGTAAACTGCCTTTTGCCGAATAACATCCTCTAAAGATGACTCATCCATTATTTTGGTGGATGGGTCTATTTTTATCTTTCTACTAAGCTTCTACCCCCTATTTTTTTATCAATATCTTTGCCATTTCACCTGCACGTCCTCAACCAGTTATCGGCAACTACAAAAAATAACCGAATGGCTAATGACGATTTCAAGAAAACTGTTTATTTATACTAAAAAATGGATTTTAAAATTACTAAGTCATTATAAAAACAGTAATTTTTGATAAATTTTGGCCTGAAATGACATATTTGCAGGCAGGCTGCCGGGATGAGTACTCATCATTCCATATAAATCGAAGACATCATCACATTTTTATGCAAAGCACGACAAAGGAGGAATTTTTGACAGGTGGTACTGCATCAATAAAACAAAAAATGAAATGAAGGATCAGTCATGCATCATTTAAAACAAAAAACCACATGGGGTTCAGCCCTGTTACTTGCGACAGCCCTGTTTGGCTTAAGCACACCCGTACAGGCCGAACCGGGCGTCTTGCAGGTTCAGGAACGCGCCATCAGCCATTATGCCCAAACCCGATATCCAATTGTCATGACCCACGGCTGGCTTGGCTGGTCGCGAATTGGCAATGAAACTTTCAATATGGATTACTGGTACCAGATTTTGCCCGATCTGGCGCGTCACGGCGCCACTGTGTTTGCCGCACAGCTATCTCCGGCACATCAGACTGAATTTCGTGGTGAACAGCTGATTCACCAGGTGGAAGATGTGCTGGCCATTACGGGCAAAAATAAGGTCAATCTGATTGGCCACTCACATGGCGGCCCGACTGTACGTTATGTGGCGGCGGTCAAACCTGAATATGTGGCCTCAGTCACCGGTATTGGTGGCACGTTCCGCGGCTCTAAAGTGGCCGATGATATTCAGAACAGTACGGCACTGCGTACCGTCTTCAATCTGGTCGGTGATTATATGATTGCCCCGCTCATCAGTTATGCCCAGTTACAGCCAGATATGCCCATCAACTTTGATGCCTCGATGAAATCCCTGACCGAAACCGGTTCTGCGGACTTTAACCGCCGTTTCCCGACCACGGCACTGGCAGCAAACTGTGATCAGGCCGGCGCTGAAGTTGATCGCGGGATCCGCTACTACTCCTGGACCGGTACTGCACAAGCCACCAATCTGCTGGATATTGACACCATCCTGATGCAACTCGGGCCGCTGTCGTATGGCAATAAGGACAATGACGGCATGGTGGCACGTTGCAGCTCGCATATTGGCAAGGTGATTCGGGACAACTACAACCTGAACCATACCGATCTGGCCAATATGATGTTCGGACTGACCGGCCGCTTTGCCCCGGATCCGGTGGCACTGTTCCGCCAGCATGCCAATCGCCTGAAACAGCAGCAACTCTAGACTTTTAAATTGCCTTGGTAACAAGGCTGAACACCGTACAGATCGTAAGCAGTCTGTACTCACAAGAACAAGACTGAGGATTTAACAATGAAATATGGATATCTCATCGCCGGTCTGGCCGCTACCGTATTGAGCGGCACCACACAGCTGCACGCCTCAAACAGCACCCAGGTCAAAGCACCTTTTGTTAGCTCGCAGTATGCCAAAACCAAATATCCGATTGTATTTAGTCATGGCATGAGTGGCTTTATTACCTTGGGGACTGACAATTTTGGCCTAGATTACTGGTATCAGATTCTGCCGGATCTGGCGCGCCACGGCAGTAATGTATGGGCCACCCGGGTATCGCCATTTAACTCCAGTGAGGTCCGTGGCGAGCAGCTAGCACAGCAAGTCGAAGAAATTCTCGCTGTGACCGGTGCCGACAAAGTTAACCTGATTGGCCATTCGCATGGCGGGCCTACCATTCGTTATGTGGCCGGGGTAATGCCAGACCAGGTGGCATCTTTAACTGCGGTGGGTGCACCGAATAAAGGCTCGCCGGTGGCCGACCTGATTTTAAAAGCCGAAGGCACACCGGTTGAAGGGCCATTGGTCGGTGCAGTCAATCTGGTATCCAAGGCCATTACCTGGGCACAAGGTCTGAACCCGAACAGCTTCCCACATGATTCTCTGGCTGGCGGCAGCAGCCTGACCCTGGCCGGCTCGGCCAAGTTTAACCAGAAATTCCCGCTGGGGATGCCAACCACAGCCTGCGGTGAAGGTGCCTATAAACAGAATGGGGTTGTGAATTATTCCTTTACCGGTATTGGTACAGTCACCAATATTCTGGACCCGGACTCTGCCCTGAAAATCACCAGCTTGCTGATTGATGGTGGCAAAGAAAATGACGGTCTGGTCTCTCGCTGTAGTGCCAAGTTTGGGAAAACCATCCGCGATGACTATAACTGGAACCATTTAGATGAAGTCAATCAGTTTCTGGGCCTGAAAGCCGTATTCGCCCCCGATCCGATCAGTGTCTACCGCCAACATGCCAACCGTTTAAAACAGCAAGGCTTGTAAACTTAAGGATGATCTGCCCTGCTCTTTTGAGCAGGGTTTTTATTTTTAATGATCAAGAAAATGGAACTTTATGAAAATAAAAATTTTAAGCCCGTAACGGCGGCAATGCCTGGGCAGCACGGATGTCACCGTTTAACTCCAGCGAAGTCCGTGGTGAGCAATATCTGGCTCAGCTCCAGGAGGTGATGACCATCACGGGAGCGAAAAAAGTCAACGTGATTGGCCATTCGCATGGAGCCCATGCGGTGCGTTATGCCGCAAGTGTAATTCCTGACCAGGTGGCTTCGGTACTGACCTTCGGTGGTGCCAATCAGGGTACCGTGGTGGCTTCCGACGTGATGAAGGCAAATATCAGGATCAGGGTATTGCCTTATATGCAATGACCAGAAATACACAAGTCACCAATCCACTGGATGTTGGTGATGCTGCTATGAAAGTCCTTGATTTAATCTCGGCCCATAAAGGCGGTACCAATGATGGCATTGTCTCGGTCTGTAGCGCCAAATTTGGTAAAACCATTCGGGATGATTTTCCATGGAATCATCTCTATGAAGTGAATTTACTGTTCGGTTTAAAAGGTACTTTTGCTCCAGACCCGGTCGCGGTCTATCGCCAGCATGCCAACCGGCTCAAACTGCAAGGTTTATAAACCAATATTCAGCCATAAAAAAATGCGCCATGGGGCGCATTTTTTTCAACGAGATAAAACTGATTAAGCTTCAGTTTTACGCGCTGGTAACTTTTCACGAATACGTGCAGCTTTACCAGACAATTCACGTAGGTAGTAAAGTTTAGCACGACGAACGTCACCACGACGTTTCACTTCGATTTTAGCAACGATTGGAGAGTGAGTTTGGAATACACGCTCAACGCCAACACCGCTAGAAATTTTACGTACGGTGAACGCAGAGTTCAGACCACGGTTTTTCTTCGCAATGACAACGCCTTCGAACGCTTGTAGACGCTCACGGTCACCTTCTTTAACTTTTACTTGAACAACTACTGTGTCACCTGGTGCAAAAGCTGGGATGTCTTGTTTAAGCTGAGCATTTTCAACAGCTTGAACTAAAGGATGCTTACCACTCATGGGGTATCTCCAATATGTGTGGGTCAGAAGAGGTCTGAGATCCACTGGGGCTAGAGGCTAAAGCGCATAGACCCGATTAACTTTCCCTTTATGCTTGACCGCTTCAAGACATAAAGAGCCTATTTAAATACTCAGTCTAAAGACCAAGCTTTCATTGCGCCCGAAGCATAAATTAAGATTTATGTTCTGGCAAATCTTTTAGCCATTTTTCCTGCTGTTTGGTCAGTTCCACTTGTTCAACCAGTTCAGGTCGACGTTCAAGTGTACGCTGATAACGTTGCAAAAAACGCCATTTTTCAATATTTGCATGATGACCTGATTTCAATACCTCAGGCACATCCAAACCTTCAAAATGGTCAGGCTTTGTATATTGCGGGCAGTCTAACAGACCATCCACAAAGGAGTCTTGCACATGGGATTGTTCATCAGACATGGCACCCGGAAGTCTCCGGATAATACTGTCTAATAACACCATCGCAGGCAGTTCACCGCCCGATAACACGTAATCCCCAATCGACCATTCCTGATCGACATATTTCTGGATTAAACGTTCATCGACACCTTCATAACGGCCACACAGCACAATTAATCCGTCATATTGAACAAATTCTTGTACAGCGGGTTCATTTAAGGTTTGACCTTGTGGTGACATATACACCACCGGTACGTTGACCGCACCTGCTTCATGAGCAAGTTCTTTGGCACGGCGGATTGCTTTTGCCAGTGGCTCAGCCATCATCACCATACCGGGACCACCACCAAATGGACGTTCATCCACCCGTTTGTAGTTACCCTCAGCATAATCGCGAGGATTGATACAATGAATTTGCATCAAATCACGTTGTGCTGCGCGCCCGCTAATACCGAAACGTGTAATCGCTTCAAACATTTCAGGAAAAAGCGTAATGACTGCAAAAAACATCGCAGACTCCCGTATTTCCAAAAATATTAGTAATCTACGCCCCAATTGACGTAAATACGACCCGCTTCGAGATCAACGCGTTGTACCACATCTTTATGCCATGGAATCATACGCTCTTCACCATCGACGCTATCGGCAGTTGCGCGAACCACCATCACGTCATTGGCACCTGTTTCAAACAGTTCATGGATTTGACCGAGATTAATTTCCTGTTCGTCATCATCCAAGCCTAACACCGTTAAGCCTTTTAAATCTGACCAGTAATACTCGTCCACACCTGGTTGAGGCAGTTGCGATTTTGAAATCCAGATATTTGCGCCAACCAAGTTGTCTGCTGCGGTGCGATCACTCACACCTTTTAAGCTGACCACCAAGCCTTTGCCATGTGGTTTCCAACGTTTTACATCAACCATTTGCCAACCTGCTTTGGTTTCAATGTACCAAGGCAGGTAGTCAAATATGTTGCTCATAGGTTCTGTGTTGGAATAGACCCAGAGCCACCCATTTAATCCATAAGCTGAACGTAACTGTCCAATCTGAATACGATCTTCGGGCACATTCTGTGTTGGTGTCATGGGCTACCTACGACTTAATTTCTAAAAATTATGCAGCAGCTGCAGCTTTTTTCGCTTGAGCAGCTAAAGAAGCAACACGTTCAGACGGTTGAGCACCTTGAGAAACCCAGTGAGCAAAACGGTCAGCATCTAAACGAAGTTTTTCTGCTTTACCCTGAGCTGTTGGGTTGAAGAAACCGATACGTTCGATGAAACGACCGTCACGCGCATTGCGGCTGTCAGTTACAACGATTTGATAGAATGGACGCTTTTTAGCACCACCACGAGTAAGACGAATAACTACCATGATACAACCTTATAGTTTTTACGGATTATCCCTGTACCGACCATCGATACATTTCAAACCCCTTTCATAGAGGGCAGTATTTTACGCGAAGTTTGCCCTGAATGAAAGATCAAAAAATGGTTGGCTACAATTTTGGGTTTATTTACCGTCCCATGGCTCACATGCACCGGAAGTTTTCTCCCAGCACTGTTTGCCTGTGCTATCTAACGTTATTGCACCAGTACCTTGTAATTTTCCAGTAGGCACCGGAGTTGCTGTGAGTGTCCATGTCTGATCATTATTGGCAAGCACTAAACCTAGAGCATAATTATTCTTTACGTCATCGGGTACATTCGTTGTAATAAATGCTGCTGTCGATGCATCTTTATAACTTCCGTGTGCAACTTTGTATGCTGATAACTGTTGCGCAATATCTAACATCACACTTTGAGCTTCAACGCGTTTGGTTCTTTCTTGGTAACCCGTATAGCTTGGATAAGCAATTGCAGCCAAAATACCAATTATGATCACAACAATCATTAATTCAATGAGCGTAAAACCTTGTTTATATGATTTCATTTGACTCCTCATTGGCAATTAACTGGTACTGTACAAGAAGTATCAGACCATTCACATGTTGCCCCCTGACTATTCGATGCATAATTTTTATATAAACTTGAATCATCTAAGGCCTGATTAACACAAGACTTTATTGACCATTTTCTTAACTCTGAAGTGACAGTAGTTGTATAAACATGTTTTGTTCCTGCATTTGCTGTCACACTTTTTCCATTCATACCTTCATAACTAAAGTTACGTGACTTCTCTTTCTCAAGCTCAAGACTCAAAGCAGCAATTTGTTGTAATGCAAGCTTTTCATTACCTTTACGCACATAAGCTTGATAGCTAGGCAGCGCTATAGCTGCCACAATTGCCAAGATGACAACAACGATCATGAGCTCTATTAAAGTGAATCCTTTAATATTTTTCATCATTAGTCACCACCAGAATTAATTGGTAAATATTCAAACCATCGTTTAGGTATCAATTTGTCAGACACCGTATATTCTGGTGGCTTAGGATCAATATCCTTATTAAAAATTAAGGTTCTATTAGTAGCTGTTGAGCGACCAGTACCAAATGTTAAACCTATAATACCTGAACCTAAATCTCCAATTTTCTCAGGGTTGGTGGATGTAGTCGTTCCAAAACAAGTTTTATCACCATAAGGCAGGCAAAATTTGTAAGCTGAACTACTACCTACAATCCCGCCAGTACATTCTGTTGCATCCCCATCTTTAGCAGTACTTTCATCAGGATTAAAAAGTGAATAGTACAAATCATTGTCTAATGCTATACCTTCTTCCATTGCTCTTACTTGATGCTTCGCATCTTTACCTACTTTAGGCATTGGAAAAAACCAGCCTTTATGAGTACCTTTATTAAAGCTACCAGTACCACTTATATCGTGCATCGAATCTAGGGTAATTAATGTAGGAGTACCTATTGGACTAGACGTCACAGTATCATCTTTAATTGCAACAACATAATCTTGAGGATAAGACGTGCCCGTGTCTAATGGACTACTACGATCACCTGAAGCCAAGGTCACCATTGCAAAGCGTTTACCGTTATCATCTTTATGAATGGTAAAGGTCGGAGCCTCATAGAAACGTCTTGGAGATTTACCAGTGGTATTTAGGTCTGCTATTTTGTTTGCTTGATATACTAGGTTACTACTCGCGGCACTTGAACCCAACTTTGAATTAAAATCAATACGGAAAACCTGTCCACCCAAATCACCCATATACAAGTGATCTGTAATACCATCACCATTACGGTCGACCGCTTTCACACGTGATGGAATACTATGTGTCATTGCTTTAATTTCTGTAGACTCAATAGCACCACCTTTAGAAGTGGCATTACTACTTCCCCACCACAACAAAGTACCCGCTTTAGTATTGGTATCCAAATCTTCAGCAGCAAAGATATAGATTCCATTTCCTTTAACAGTTCCACTTAATTCAGTGTTACTCAGCTGTTTTTCATATAAGCGATCATAGCCACCCCCTACAATCATGGCTAACTTTTTTTGTCCTTTCCAAGGAATATAAGTAATGACTGGTTTCGACCAACTTTCTCCCATATAAGACAAAGCTCCAGTCGTATGATCATCCGGTTTAATAGCAAATAGAAGTTTTGGTTTACCAGAAGTCTTACCCAGATCTGTTAAATCCAGTGCATAATAACTTCTACCACCCATACGAAGACCACCATAAGCATATTGCTTTTTGGCTGTCATAATTTCTTTGTCGTCTTCAAAGATATACTCGTATTCAGTATGTGCAACCCACGGTCCATCAATTCCGTAGAAAAATTTATCAGTATTAGCCGTTGTAAAACGATCCAATGCAAGTGATTCAGCAAATCCTTTTTCTTGTGGATTATTTGTGCGTGTTAAAAACTCACTCGGTAAAAAACTAAAAACTTCTTTACCATTATCTGCGTTTACAACTTGAACTAAGCCTTGCGTGGTACCTGCTAAAATATAGTCTTCTCTTGTAGTAACCCCATATTCACCATCTTTTTCCTCAAACACGCCTTTTTGCGTCAACATAATTGGCGTTGAGTGAATCACTGAACCCATTTGGAAATCTTTAGTATTAGTTTTAGTTTGCAGATAGCTGAGTTGCTCATTGTATGATTTACTCGCCAACGCATCGAAATCACTTTGGGTGAGTTTTGAATACCCCAATAACCCATATAAATAGTGTTTTTTATTTTCTAAAGTTTCACTACCTTTAAGAACATCGGCCACTGCATGCTTTAGATCATTACCGTTATTAACCCCAATATCTAAATAGACATTCCGATTAAAACCCAAATTTCCAGATGTGATTAATGGCTTATGATGAACTTTAAGTTTACTTAATAAACCACCCCATGCCATATAAACATCATCAGAGCTACCATTCGCTTCAAACCAATAATCGCTTAACTTTTCTTGTATTTTTCCATCTTTAAATACAGGCTTATCTGATTGATCTACAACTGTACCCGTACTCGTTTTAACTGCAAACTTTTTAAGGTTACCTGCCCATAATTGCTCTTTACCACCAGCAATTGGCTTAAACATCGGGAAATATGAATAATTTTGGAGTCGTGTAGAATCTAAAGCATCGACAGGGATAGTATTGGTTCCCATTGTAGCACCTTCGATTGGTACCGAAACATCACTCACAAACTGATTAATACTACTTACAATGTCTTCAGCAGATTGTGCATTATAAAAACCACCCTGACCGTACTGCCTATTTTTCGTGCCCCATAAACACAAACCCTTTTCTGGATGGTCATAAACGTTACAGTTAAAATTTCCATTTTTTGCATAATCACTCGATAGATAATATTCTCCACCAAAGCCTACGGTTGCTGTTTTAATTAATTTTGCATGGTTATATAAATCTTGAGCTTTACCAGCAACACGTTGCCAATAGTCTGTAAGCTCGGAATCGCTCACCTTTTCACTTTCGAATAAATTGGTTGATGATGGATCAGGCTGCCCATCTGTTAGAAAATAGATTCCATTACCACTACAAGAAGGTTTTGCATTACTTAAAGCATTTCCTGCTGTCATTTTATTAGCAGCTTCACGATATGCACCCGCAATCGGTGTACCACCATTAGGTCTTAGTGCCTCCACAAGTTTTGAGATTTTTACCTTACCATCTTCATTCATCGATGTAAAATCTAGTATTGTTTTTATTCCTCCATTAGAACTAGAACCAGTATATTGGCCTAGGGCAAAATTATGACTCTCTGTAGTATTTTCAGAATTAATTAATTGAAAAAAGCCTTTTTTCAAATTCGCCAATCGTGTCAAACAATTATAGCCTTTTGCTCCAGTAGAAACAGGTTCACATATTTGCTTAATCTTATTTAAGTAATTTTTATCTTTGGCATTTGACTCATCCAACCAAGACTCATCTATTTGACAATAAGCTTCGCCCTTATAAGCATAAATATAATTATTTTCTATTAAATTTTTATCAAGTATTTGATAGTCATGACAAATATTTTTTGTGTTTTCACACTTATTTGCCATAACTTCAAATTCATCCGATCGACTATATCGAGTAGCCCCGATAAAGGGATAAATCTCTTGTCTCGTTCGCTGATAACTCCCATTTCCAGAACCTACAAATTCATAATTATCACCACTTTCCTTATATTGACCTTTTCCAGGGCCTACATAATCAAAAGCAGCCCATCTAACACTATCACCACCCCACGTCCGTTTAATATAGTTTCGTCCCTCTTCTCTTTCTAGTTTGCAGCTTATATGAGAGATATTAGCAGTATGCTTATAATCATTAACTACACGAACTTCCCCCATGCTTCCTGACACATCAAGCATATAATAAATATTAATCGCTCCTGTTCCACCCGCCTGATAAATATCAATATCGGACGCTGAGATTTGAGTAGGAATACCACTTAAAATTAAAGCTGTCACTGATGCAGATAAAGCCGATACTTTAAATTGCATCCATTTTTTTTTCATCTGTGTGCTATTTTTCATAACGGCTCTCCTATGAGCTTGCTGGAGCAACATATTTCTTAATAAACTGTCCTAAATTGTATTCTGCGACTTGAGTTTTATAAGGCACACTTGCACCACTTAAGCACTCTGAAACTGTTTGCAAGTCAGAACTAGAATCATCGATATAACTTAAGTTTTGCATACACATGTTAATAGTTTCATCTTTGGCAGAACTAAGTGTAGGCATAACAGTCGTGGAGGTAATCACTACACGTAATGTATCCTCTAACTTTGCATTTTCAATATCAGTCCCAATTTGATAATGCGCAAATGGTTCATCCTCAGGATATCCGGATATGCGTACAGCAATTTGAGTCATCGCAGCACCACGACCACTCACAAAGTCAGATTTCGAATCATTAACTTGGCAGAAACCCATATTTGAAGAACCACCTACATGTTCTATTTTGAGCTTTTCTGTACTGCCATCCAATTCAGAATAGACTAAACTCACTTTGCCTAATTGATAGAATTTGCTTGAACTACCACGATAACAAAGTACTAATTCCTTATTGCGGTTATCCGTCATCTTTGGAAAACCCAATAGACCTGTACCCATCAATTGGCTTTGAATAAATTCTAGGTTTTCAATATGATAAAACGATGCGTCATTATTTTGATCCATAATATTATTGGCTTGACTATTGGTCGCAATTCTTAGACCAAACATACCGCCACGCATAGCCATGACACCAATAATGGTGAGTAAGATAACAACCACCATAACAACTACAATCGTTGAACCCTGTTGACTGGCTTTATTCATAGCTCTTCTCCCAATCCATTGCGTAAAGCAATGGTTCGTTCAACAGGAATCCAAACATATTTTGTCTTCACCGTGTTTGGCTTTGTTATTGAATAAGGTTTACTAAATATCTCGTAGCTGAGCTTTTCTTCCGAATTAGCACTAATACTATCTAAAGAACGTGCCAAGATACCTATCTGCAAAGAAACAGCTTTAGATGTATTAGGTTCGTCAGCAAATTCACCTAAAGTTTTATATGACAAATTATTATCTTTATCTTTAACACCTATACGCACTTTAAAAAGATCAACTCCTTTCATAATAATTTGACCTTTACCATCTAAGCTAGATAACGCAACACCCTCTTTATATTTTCCTGCATCACATGCTAAAACATAATCATGTGTCGCGCCGTTATCATCACGTCTTACAAAGTAGCGTTGAACAACAACATCATTTGCACTGATCGTATTTCCTTCACAATCATATTCTTTAGATTGATCTGGTTTATATTGAATAACCAATACGTCACTTTTATCAGCTATAAAAGATGATTTAACCCCCTCGCCAGAAACATTTGTACTCGCAGCTCCGGTCAGATAGTTGGTGTTTTTTACAATTAAACCAGATACTTGATTTGGCTTAATTTCAGTGAATGTCAGATTGAGGTTTGTAAGCTTAATATCATCAGCAACGTAATTAATACCTATATTTGCATTATCTTGTAGCCCTTGAATAGACTCTTGAAATGCTAAACTACGTTGCCCAGACAGCAACATCTGAAAAGCCGCCCCGACAATAATGAGGCCAAGTACCAGAGATACCATAAGCTCAACAAGTGTGAAACCTAGATGAGATTTATTCATTGAATGCCTCCACCACTACACACTTGGCATCAGACTTATATGCAAATTTAGCAGTTTCAGTGCAAGAACCAGGCTTAGCATCTGTCTCGCCCCAAGCAACATAAATACATTGACGCCCATTTGTCGTTTCTGGACATTTATAGACTCCTATATTCATACCTCTAGCGGCCGCCAACTCATGCATTTCATTCCAATCCTTACCTGCAAATGTATCTCCAGAACATGACCCTTTAAAACAATTCGTATAAGAGGTACGACTCACATACATCCGCTCAGATAAATTCCGAGCTATATTGACAGCTTCAACACGACTTAAAGATTCGGATGCCATTTCCAAGGTTCGATATTGCAAGGCAACAAATCCCATAGCAGCGATTGCAAGAATGACTAAAGAAGTAATAATTTCAATTAAGCCCACACCTTTTTGACTACTTATCATTCACTCAACCTCAAGAACAACTGTTACTAGTTGAAAGTATTCCCAATTTTTCTATTTTTAATGCTTTAGTGCGCTCACCATCAACATCTGAAATACTCAAACATGCTCCATCTGAGGTATCAGCCAAACCGTTACTGTAAAAAATTATTTTTTTATTACGCATATTAAAATTGAATTTAGAACTATCAATATCTACAAAAATCGTATTAATAGCATTTGAACTTGGTGTACTAAATGAAACAATCATAGGTTTATTTTGCAACCGTGCTTCTGTACGTGCTTCTGCGAGTGCTAATTTAATTTTATTTTCCTGTTCTTTAAGCTGTTGATTCTTTCTAAAGTTATTCATTGAAGGCGCTGCCATCATCGCCACAATCGCCAGCACCGCAATCGTGACCATCAACTCAATTAAGGTAAATCCCTGACTTTTTCGCATGCTCTCCCCCTAGGCAAAAATGTTGGCCCAGTTAAAATCATACTTATTAAAGTTACAAAAACTACACAGAACAGATAAAAGGCACAAAAAAGCAGATGACTGTCATATCACAATCATCTGCTTATTTTTAAAAGAAAAATTAGATTGTTATCTATTTCTCAGTTTAAGCCTGAGTTACAGGAATACGTAACTCTTTCGGTAAACTAAAGGTAATGTTCTCTTCACGACCGGCAAGCTCGGCAGGGGCGGTTGCCCCCCAGTCCTGCAAACGCTGAATCACCTGTTTAATTAAAATTTCCGGAGCAGACGCACCGGCAGTCACGCCAATTTTTGTTTCAGGATTAAACCAGGCCTGATCCAGCTGATCGGCATTATCGACCAGATACGCCTGTTTACCCATGCGTTCGGCCAGTTCACGTAAACGGTTCGAATTCGACGAGTTTGGCGACCCGACCACCAGCACTACATCACACTGACTGGCTAAATCACGCACCGCATCTTGACGGTTCTGGGTGGCATAACAGATATCATCTTTACGCGGCCCCTGAATCTGCGGGAATTTCTGGCGCAAGGCATCAATCACTTTGGCGGTATCATCAATCGACAGCGTGGTTTGCGTAACAAATGCGACTTTTTCAGGATGACGCACGCTTAAAGCCGCAACATCTTCTTCATCTTCCACCAGATAAATTTCACCGCCATTTTTCTTGTCATATTGACCCATGGTGCCTTCCACTTCAGGATGGCCTTCATGTCCAATTAAAATCGCTTCAACCCCTTCGCGGGCATATTTGGTCACTTCAATATGTACCTTAGTCACCAGCGGACAGGTGGCATCAAACACTTTCAGGCCACGGCGTTCCGCTTCCTGCTGGACGGCTTTTGACACGCCATGGGCACTAAAAATCACGATATTGTCGTCTGGCACTTCATCCAGCTCATCTACAAAAATCGCACCGCGCTGACGTAAATCATCCACCACAAACTTGTTATGCACCACTTCATGACGCACATAAATTGGTGGATTAAAGCATTCAAGGGCACGATTCACAATTGCAATTGCACGGTCCACACCCGCACAAAAACCACGTGGATTAGCCAATACAATTTCCATAGAACCCTCGATATTCATTTCAACTTTTGCAGACAGATGCGAAATTAATGCAAACAAATAGATGCTTAACTATTTTGTTTAAGCCAGCTCTGCTCTAAAATAGAGAAGATATTTTATCATATCAGGAAAAATATCATGTCGGGTCTCTTGTTTGTCGTTTCTGCAGCTTCAGGAACAGGCAAAACATCCCTTGTTAAAGCCCTGCTTGAACGTGTCAACAATCTGCACGTTTCTGTTTCCCACACGACCCGTGGTCAACGTCCTGGCGAACTGGACGGCGTTCATTACCATTTCACCCAGAAACAGGATTTTATCGACCTGGTGCAACAAGGCGGTTTTATTGAATATGCCGAAGTCTTTGGCAATTATTATGGAACAGCCCAAGCCACAGTCAAAGAACAACTGGCCAAAGGTCACGATGTCCTGCTAGAGATTGACTGGCAAGGTGCGCAGCAGGTGCGCAAACTTTTTCCTGAATCGAAACAGATTTTTATTTTACCGCCAAGCCAGTTTGACTTGCGCCAGCGCCTGTCCAATCGCGGCACCGATGCTGTCGATGTGATTGAACATCGCTTAAGCTGTGCGGTAGAAGATATGCAGCAATATGTCAACTTTGACTATGTGATTATCAATGATGACTTCAATAAAGCACTGCATGACCTAGAAGCCGTGATTATTGCCAACCGTCTGGTGTTAAGCCAGCAGGCCAACCGTCACCAGGAGCTGATCCAGAAGCTGATTACCCCTACAGCACCCTGATTAAAACTTGAGTCTTCAGACAAAGCACCTTATACTGCACAGTCTGTTTAAATTTACCATTCAAACGAGAACTCTTATGGCACGCGTCACCGTTGAAGATTGTTTAGACCATGTAGACAACCGCTTTGAGCTTGTACTAGTGGCAAGCAAACGCGCGCGTCAATTGGCACGTCAAGGAATTGAACCTACCGTTGAGTGGGACAACGACAAACCTACCGTTGTTGCTTTACGTGAAATTGCAGAAGGCCACGTTTCTAAAGACATTTTGAAACAACGAGATCAGGACTACCAAGCCTCTAGCCTTGACCTTGCACTTTCAGCAAATAACTTGAATTTAGATGGTTTTTCTTTCCAATAAGAAAATACATCCTGAAAAAGCCTAGTTTTTTACTAGGCTTTTTTATTATTTGAACTTTAATATTTGCGCAATAACCGTTATAACATAAGCATCGGAACTCGTAATTACAACGAGCTTTTATTTCGATATTTTCGGTGAAAAAAATTGACAAGTCATGCAATATGTTTTTCATTAGAAGATCAGTTTTTGTGATTGTTACGAGCATTGTAGTTAAAGGTGGTATATGCCAGGCGCAGAGGTCAGCCAAGCCAAACAGCAACTAAATATGATTATCGACGCTTACTTGAGTGAAAGCGATAGCGAGCGCGTGCTTGCGGCCTGTGACTATGCCGATCTGGCGCATGATGGCGTAACCCGTAAAAGCGGCGAGCCTTATATTCTGCATCCGATTGCGGTCAGCTGCATTCTGGCACATATGCGTCTGGATGCCGAAACCCTGATGGCGGCACTGCTGCATGATGTGATTGAAGATACCGAATTTAGCAAAGAAGATATTACTGAAAAATTTGGTCGGACCGTGGCCGAACTGGTCGATGGCGTGACCAAACTCAGCCATTCCAGCGATAAAGAATACAATAAAGCCGCGTCCTTCCGTAAAATTCTGCAAGCGACCCTGCAAGACCCGCGTGTGATCATTATTAAACTGGCTGACCGCTATCACAATATGACCACACTAGATGCCTTGCGCCCAGACAAACGTGCCCGCATTGCCCAGGAAACCTTTGATATTTTTGTGCCGATGGCGCGTATTGTCGGCATGAATGAAATGGCCGACAACCTGGAACATCTGTGCTACCAGAATCTTGATCTGGATATGTTCAATAATGTTCAGGCTGCCCTGCTAGAAACCAAGCCGAAACGCTGTGAATATCAGGCCAAATGGGAAAAGAACCTGGCCGAGCTGCTGCAATATCATCAGATTAGCGGCCGGATTAAAAAGAAAAATAACAATATCGAACTGCTTCGCTATTTCGTTAAAAATGACATCGACCTGCAAGAGCTGACTCACAGCCACGCCTTTGAAATTATTCTGCAAAGCATTGCCGACTGTGACCGCTTAGCCGATATTTTACGTGAACATTTTCAGGTGCTGCATTTTGCCGATCATATTCGCCGGCCCTTACCGGGGGGCAACCAGTCGCTGATGCTGCGCCTGAAAGGTGAAGAAACCACCTTATCCTTAACCATTCAAACCGAGCTGATGCGTAAAGCAGCCCGTTTTGGCGTGGTTCTCGGTGAGAATGCACCGCAAGCCTGCCGCTCGGCGATTCAGGCCTCGATGCAAAACCTAAACGTGCTGATTGATGGCGCCTGTGCCAAAACCACCTTTAGCGAGCTGCTGGATTATCTGCATCAGGAAAAAATCTGGGTTTATACCCCGCATGGTCATCTGCATGAATTACCGCAAGGTGCTACCGCGGTTGATTTTGCCTATTCAGCCAGCCTGTTCCTGGGGAACCATGCCGTCGGTGCCAAAATTAATGGAGAAATCAAACCGCTATCGACCCCGCTGACCAGCGGTCAGGTGGTGGAAGTGATTACCGATGTTTTAGCGACACCAAACCCGGACTGGCTCAGCTTTATTAATACCCAAAAAGCGCGCCGTGCCCTGCAAAACATTCTGCGTGATCAGGATATTGATGAGCAGCGTCTGGTGGGTGAGCAGGCCCTTAACCGTGCCTTAAAACTGTTTAACTGTTCGATTAAAGATTTAAGCGAAGACGACTGGATTAACCTGTTGCAATGGCGTCATATCGACAGTAAAGAACGCCTGTTCGAACAGATTGCAGTCGGTGACCTGTTACCCCAACTGGTGGCCAACCATCTTTATTCACAGGACAGCAACTCGGAAGTTTCGGATCGTCTGATTCAGGGCACCGAAGGCATTGATGTTAAATATGCGCATTGCTGTAATCCGGTACTGGGTGATCCGATTCAAGGCCATTTATCCCGCCGGGGTTTAATTGTGCATCGTGCGCGTTGCCATAACCTGCTGCATGAACAGCATCTGCATCCGGAAAATATCATGCCGCTACAGTGGAACTCGGATGATGTCGATGACGTCAGCTTCACCGCCTATTTATGCATTGATATTGAAATGAATGATGAACAGATTTCTGACCTGATCTATCAATGCCGTAAAGCCAAGACAGGGGTGGAAATGGTCCGTAGCCACGATGCCAAAACCTATGTCAATATTGTGGTGAATAACCGTAAGCAGATTGCCCAGATTATTCGCGACCTGCGTATGCATTTTGGCTTCCCGCGGATTATCCGTCTGGAACTGCCGCCCAATATTGCTGAAACATCCAAAGCCTGTTAATCATGATACGATAGTCCCGGGCCTGCCCGGCTAATCGTTTATGCTGTCCATACTTATAAAAGGAGAAATCGATGTCCCGCCAAGTGATCCATACTGAAAATGCGCCTGCTGCCATTGGTACATACTCTCAAGCCATTTTAGTTGGCAATACCGTGTACCTGTCAGGACAGATTGGCCTTGATCCTTACAGCATGGAACTGGTTGAAGGCATTGAAGCGCAAATCCGCCGTGTTTTTGACAACCTGAAAGCCGTCTGTGAAGCCGCAGGTGGCACGCTGGCTGATATTGCCAAACTGAACATCTACCTGACCGATTTATCTAATTTCCAGTTGGTGAACCAGATTATGGGTGAATATTTTGCCCAGCCATATCCAGCACGCGCCGCTTTAGGTGTGGCCAGCCTGCCCAAAGGTGCACTGGTTGAAATGGATGGCGTGGTGATTATTAATCAATAACTTAGTTGTACAAAAAAGATACCATCGATAAGATGGTATTTTTTTATTCAAAAACCCAATCACAACAAATGAATTTTCAAATGATTTTTATTGACAAACGATAATAATTATCAATAATAACACTTATCTTATTTCAATTATTGTGGTTGCATTCATGTACGTTTGCTTATGCCGTGGTATTACAGATCAAGACATTAAAGACGCCGTAGCGAATGGTGCTGAAAGCTATCGTGAAATTCGTGACCTGCTGGATCTGGGAACCTGCTGTGGCCGCTGTGCCCCTGAAGCACGTGCCATTATTAGCGATGAGGTGGCCGAACTTGCTGGCCGTCTCGCAGTTGCTGCCTAATTCCAATAAGAATAAATCCTTCGGTCCGTGGGCCGACTCTCCTCCCCCGCTTCTGACTCAAGCGGGTTTTTATTGCCCGACCAGGCATTGCTGCCGAATCACATTGATGACGATTTTCATTTGCTGTTCAATAAATTACTCGCCATCCTGCATCATCTTGTTTAAGATAAAGCTCTAGATTGCCTTAAAACTGTTTAGGGCAGAAATTGTGAGATGGAGTAGTGCAATGAAAGGCAATCGTGAGGTGATTAATCAGCTGAATCAGGAGCTGTATCATCATTTAACGGCGATTAACCAGTATTTTTTACATTCGCGCATGTTTAATGACTGGGGCATTGAGCAACTCGGTTCGGCGGAATATAAAGAATCAATTCGTCAGATGAAACATGCCGATAAAATTATCGAGCGGATTTTATTTCTAGAAGGTCTGCCAAATCTGCAACATCTGGGCAAACTGTATATTGGTCAGCACACCGTTGAAGTGCTGAACTGTGATGTCCGTAAAGTCAAAGAAAATATTGAAGCCATTCAGAAAGCCGTCGTTTTGGCTGAACAGGAAATGGATTATGTGACCCGTGATCTGGTTCAGGAAATTCTGGAAAAAGAAGAAGAATATCTGGACTGGGCAACCACGCAACTGGATTTAACTGAATCTGTCGGTATTGAAAACTATATTCAAAGTCAACTCTAAGTTCAATTAAAAAGATGAAGCGTACAAAAAAGACCGGAGTTCCGGTCTTTTTTATGGATTGAGCAATGTGTTTCAAATCCCAAACAGCAGCCTTAAAAATCAGCAGATAATTTACGGCTCTTTGCTGATTTCTGCCCCATCCAGCAAGCTGTCATAATCCACCTCGACCTTTCGCAAAGTCTTTAACAGCTCCAGCTGCTGTTTGGCTTCGGCTTCATAGCCATTAAATGCCAGCACCCGGGCATATTTAAGCAGGTCATACTGGGTTGGATAATTCAGCACAATCTCATGAATCTGCTGTAATTGCTCTGGGCTTTGCTGGCTATACGGATTCAGACGAATCCAGGCAATGCGGCGGTTAAACTCCTCGAGCAGATAAATCTGATCCTGATTGGTGATTTTTTCCGGTGTCTTTTCATAACGCACCGATTGATTCAGCTTTGGCACCATCACTTCATAATCACGATAAATCAGCAGCAGCAGGACTAAGCCCACGCCAAAGCTAACCCGCATGAATATTGGCGATAACTGCACGCCAGCATTTGGACGTTGCGATTGTACAATTCCCAAGATAAAACCGGCGGGCAGCAGAAAATAGGCATAGTTCTGCGGGAATTCCAGCATGGCATGAATCAGGAAGGCACCGAGCATCAACAGGCCAATCACTGAAACAGTTGAATTCACCTGCCGATGTAGCTGATAACCCCAATAGGCCAGATAAGCCAACAAAGGCAAGCCAATCAGCAGACCATTCCAGAGCAGCAGATCGAGCACCACATTGTGGGCGCTACGAATCCATACCGGTCCCTGAAAAAATTCACTAATCGTCGTGTAAGCGACACTAGTCTGATGCCAGCCATAACCAAACCAGGGCTGATGGCCTATTGCATGCAGCATTTGCTCCCAGATTGCCAGCCGTGACATATCACCGGTAGCGCGCTGTACCACATCACGAGACTGTACCGCTATATCTGCGCTTTGAGAGAGTAGCTGACTTACGGAAGGTGCAATAAAGATTAAACCGACAAAAGTGGTAAACCAGAGCGCGCTATAGAACCATTTCAGGCGGATATAGCCTTGGTACTGCTGATAACCGAGATAGGCCAAAATACACAGCGAGGCGACCCAAGAGGTACGCGATTGACTCAGCACCACCCCGCTTAAGATCACCAAACCAGTTGCAACCAAAAGTGCTGTTTTCAGTTTTTGTTTTTCATACAGATATAAACAGGCCATTAAGGACATGACCAGAAAGGTTGCCATATTGTTCGGCTGAGCAAAGTTGGCATAAGGACGCTGGCCGGTACGAATATCGACCATAAACGGGAAATACTGGTCGATGGTGAGCCATTGGCAAATGGCCATGAGACCAGTGATCGTGCCGACACCTAAAAAGACGAAACTCAAACCTGTAAATATTTTTTCTCGCTGCGCAGCATCTACGGTCAGGTTATAACCCAGTACAATTGCCAGCCAAAAACCAAAAATATACAGGCTGCTAAATAGGGCTTTGTCAAAAAAGAATAGCAAACCACAGGCCCATTGAATAAATGGGACAGCGGTTAAGGCCAGTAAAGGCAGGCTGATTTTAGGTATCTGTAATTTTTCTTTAAACAGGCAGGCTGCAAGGGTAAACAGAGCAAAAAATGCGTAAAGTTCGCCTGTATAAGTGACCCACGGACGGTAGTGAATGGGCAATAACCATGCAAGGGAGATGAGGATGGCAGCCAAAAATAGCAATGCAGATTTCATAGGAAAAATAGACCAAAAAACTGGCTCTATCTTATATTTTTTTAAGCAAGATGATAGTGCTTTGTGTGGCAAGTTTGATTGGAATTCTGCCAGTTTTAAAATGGGATGATCACATGAGGAATACTTAAATTCCCCATTTTTAACTTATGAAATTATTTCCACGGTCTTAGGTCTACTATTTTGATGATAGATGCGGATTCTTTATTGACTAAAACGACCATATCTACTGCATTGGCTTTTAAGGGTAACCAAGCATCTGCTTTTGGATATTTTGCTAAAGTTTTTAAAATAGCTAAAAAAAACGCATCAGATTTGATGCGTTTTTTTATTTATTAAACAATTATTTAGCATAACCAGCAGTAACACATCCACCTGAGTAGTTCCACTCTAAACGTTGACCTGCAACAGTAGGTGTTAGAGTACAAGTATCATTAGTAGCATCAATACCTTTATAAGCATTTGGAGTAGCTACAATCGCTGCTGTCTCCTCAGTAATCTCGATTTTATTCAATGCTTTATTAGTTAAACCCGATGGTAATGTTTCACCAATTTCTGCCGCAGTATCACATGAAGCTAAAGCTGATTCCTGTGCATAACATACATCAATAGCTGATTTAACAGCAGCCATTGCTGTTGTTACTTCTGAGTAAGCAGCTTTTTTCATATAGTTTTGATAAGCTGGCAACGCAATCGCAGCCAAAATACCAATGATCGCTACAACGATCATTAATTCAATTAAGGTAAAACCTTTTTGAGCGTTCATAACATTCTCCACAAATGTTTTGTTAATTTTTTATAAGCTTTATAAGCTATTTTGTATATAGCACTATATGTGCCAACTTTTATTATAAATATATTTAAAGAAAAAACAGCCATTTATGGATAAAAAATTTTCACTTTATTTTTTTAATGTATTTTTATGTAAAAAAGTGACACTTAGTGTCACATATTTACAACATTAACCTAAAATAATCGGCTTGTTCCCCAGCTCATTGGCTTCATCCTGAATTTTTCGGTCATAAAAACCATCCAAAATCATACCAATTTCTTTCACCCCCAAGATCACTGCTTGCTGATATTCTCTTTGCGCTAGGCCATACACCATTTTCTGACAAATCTCATCCCAGACTTGCTGCTCGGTGGCATGCTTAATACCACGGTCAATCACAATCTCGACTTTACGCTCACACAGGTTTAAATAAAGCAGTACACCACTGTTATATTCTGTATCCCAAACACCTAGCTCAGCAAACAGCTGCCGTGCGCGGGTACGCGTATCCTGATAATAAGCCAAACGCGAAGGCAGACAGCCTTCAATCACCACCTGAATTTCACCAATATGACCATGCTCGGCTTCTGTGACTGCTTGCGCAATTGCATACTGATCCTGCTGGTTAAAAAAGCGTTTGGTGGCTGGCATATAGAAAAAGTGCTTAAACCAGCGCTTTAAACTGGGTTGACTCAACTCCTGAGTTTTCGGCTGGGTAATAATTTCGGTTGTATCTGTTGTGGTTACCATGATCCTGATGCCCCTCCCCCGCCGAAGCCGCCGCCTCCGCCGCTATATCCACCGCCTCCACCAAAGCCACCGCCTCCGCCGCCACGACCAGCCGAGGCCAAGAAAATATGAAAAATCGCTTGGGCCAGTGCGGTAATGAGTAAAAAGAAAATCCCAAGCCCCATTAATAAACTGGTGAATATGCCCACACCATTGACCAGCCCCGCCACCGTAGCCGCCACCGCAGCGGTTGAGGCGCTGAGACGTTTACCGACAATATAAGAGCCAATCACCCCGGCAATTAAAATAAAAATCACCGTATTAAAGGTTTTTTCCCGTGCCTGCTGCTCACGCAGTGCCTGTTGCTGGCGTTCTTGTAGCTCTTTAGCCGCATTAGCCGCCACTTCTGGGTCCAGATTCAAAATACGTTCAATTTCGGCCAGACCGGCTTCAATACCGCTGGCATATTGCGCTTGCTTAAAATACGGGGTGATCTGGTTGTTGATAATCCGGCCCAGCACAATATCGGGTAGTACCCCTTCCAGACCATAACCGGTTAAAATCTGAATACGTCGATCATTCACTGCAATTGCCATCAACAAGCCATTGTCATATTTGGCCGATCCCAATTGCCAGCGTTCTGCAACGCGCATGGCAAAATCAAAAATATCTTCCTGACCGGTGGTCGGGACAATCACCACCCCAATTTGTGCTTTGCCTTGCTGATGCAGCGCTAAAATCCGCTGGCTTATCGCCTGTTTCTGCGCTGCACTCAGCAAATTGGCCTGATCAATCACCGGCTCATTTAAAGTCGGCAAGCCGCGGATGGACTCCCCTTCTGCCATATCATTGGCGATCGCCGGTTGTTCAACACTTGCCTCAGATGCAGCGACTGCCTGACTCTGATGACGAGCATTGGCCTCACGTTGCTGTTCCTGAATGATACGCGCCGCCGCCAGGTCATCTGCTGAGCCGCTAGCAGCGGTATCTGCCAGACTGAGTGAACTGAGCAATAGTGCACAGCACAACAGCAGGCTGTGCAGTATCCACCGGATGAGAGCAGTAATTGAATCAGGCATGATCCGCGGCTCCTTGGGGCGTGGGATTATTCAAACGACACGGTTGGTGCAGTTTGTGCGTTTTGATCGGCACTAAAGTTTGGCTTGGTGTCCATACCAATCACTTTTGCGGTCATTACCTGCGGGAACTGGCGTGAGTAGGCATTAAAGTCCTGCACCGTAGTGATATAACGGTTACGCGCTACCGCAATACGGTTTTCGGTGCCTTCAAGCTGCACCTGCAAATCCCGGAACTGCTGATTGGCTTTTAAATCCGGATAATTTTCTGATACCGCGATTAAACGCGATAACGCCCCGGTCATTTGCGCTTGCGCTTCCTGATAGCGCTGGAACAGGGCTGGGTCTTCCAGCACCGCCTGATCGACTTTTAAGCCGGCCACATTGGCACGTGCCTGGGTCACTTCAGTCAGCACCTGCTCTTCATGTGCGGCATAGCCTTTCACCACATTGACCAGGTTCGGCACCAGATCGGCACGGCGCTGATACTGGTTTTGTACTTCCGACCAGGCCGCTGTCACGGCTTCATCTTTGACCTGTAAGGTGTTATAGCCACAGCCACTCAGAGTCAAGCTGCTGCTGAGTGCCAGCATCAGCAGTGTTTTTTTCATCAAGTTCATGCCTTATCCTCTAATTATTTATTTGTATTTGTTCAATAATTTGATTCTAACGGTATTTTAGCCCAGTTTTGTTAATTTTATTTATCACTTGGAAAACATACGCGCATGAAAAAACCAGACGCGTAAAGAAGCCCGGTTTTAATCATTGGTTTACCATCTGTTTGAATTAACTGAATAATTGTGGCTGTTGTTCCTGCTGGGAACTTTCAACCTGATACTGCGTTGCCATGCGCTGTTTCCAGTATCTAAGGCTGCGACTGTAATTGATTTTGGCCGGATGAAAATCTTTCCGGTAATAAGACAGATATTCCGGCAATAGCTGCAGCAGCATTTTCGCCAGCAAATACAGACCAAACAGATTACCGCCGATTTTCGGCATACTGTTTTTCTTGTCCTGTAAAAACAGCTGTGAAGCGCTATAAAAAGTCAGACTGGCAAACCGGCAGTCACACTGCGCATGATCATACGGCGCAGGCGATGATCGGCATACACATGCTGATATACCTCAAACGCCACCGCTCGATGTTCAATTTCTTCAATCGCATGCCAGATCCACAGCTTGGCTGCATCATCATCCAGCGTACTCAGCACTTCTGGATGACGCAGAATATAGCCGCCCAGTAGCGCAGTAAAATGTTCAAAAGCACAGGTAATCGCCAGTTGCACTTTAGGGGGCAGACTTTTGACATGATGATCTTTACGCGCCAGCCAGGCCTGAAAAACGATCCAGCTGATAATCATCACGGCGCCAGGCGTTGTTAAACTCACGATGCGCTTTGGAATGCATCGCCTCTTGCCCGATAAATGCAGCAATTTGTGCCTGTAATTGCGGATCCTGAACCTGATCGCGTACATTACGCACGCTATGCACAAAAAACTGCTCACCAATGGGAAAAGTGGAAGATAAGGCGGTAAGCAGATGCGACATCACCGGCGAATTGGCAAAATAATGCCGGCGGATAGCATAAGGATTAAATTTGGGCCGGCGAACCGTGATCCCAATAGCTTTCGGACGATGAAGATAAGATTTTTCTGCCGTCACTTGCGTCATGGTTACTGACCTTTCTTGTTTTGGAGACGCTCAGTATGTGAACAAAATCACTTTTCCCCTATGGCAAAAAGACCGATTCAATTTGCAAAAAACTTCAAAATGACCTGTTGCATAAAGTGTGTTTACAGCGAATTTGCTAGCAGCCCTTGTCTCTTTTTCATCTTCACCTACCGATTCTAAAACCAAAGTGATTAAAAAAACCCGCTCTAAAAGCGGGCTTCTTGAATGAATTCAGCGTAAATCAGACATCCAGATAGTCCAGAATGCCTTCTGCTGCCTGACGGCCTTCCCAGATTGCAGTCACGACTAAATCAGAGCCACGCACCATATCACCGCCGGCGAAAATTTTCGGGTTTGAAGTCTGGAATTTAAATTCCTGCTGTTCTGCAGCCACCACACGACCTGAACCATCCAGGTTGATGTTCACATCGGCAAACCAGTCGGCTGGGCTGGTACGGAAACCGAAGGCCAACAGCACTGCATCTGCCGGCAGAATTTCTTCTGAACCCGGAATTGGCTCTGGACTACGACGGCCACGACTGTCCGGTTCACCCAGTTGCGTAGTGACTACTTTTACTCCAGTAACTTTGCCATCTTCACCCACAATTTCAATTGGCTGACGGTTAAACTGGAATTCCACGCCTTCTTCACGCGCATTGGTTACTTCACGACGTGAACCCGGCATGTTGGCTTCATCACGGCGATAGGCACAGGTCACCGACTCTGCACCCTGACGGATTGAAGTACGGTTACAGTCCATCGCGGTATCACCACCACCCAGGACAATCACTTTTTTGCCTTCCACAGAGATGTATTCTGATGGATCTTTTTCCCAGCCCTGACAACGATTCACGTTGGCAATCAGGAAATCCAGTGCATCATACACACCATCTAAGTCTTCACCGGCAAAACCACCTTTCATATAGGTATAAGTACCCATGCCCATGAATACGGCATCGTAATCTGCCAGTAACTGGTCAATGGTGACATCTGTACCAATTTCGGTATTTAAACGGAATTCTACGCCCATACCGGTAAAAATTTCACGGCGGCGTTTCATTACGTCTTTTTCCATCTTGAATTCTGGAATACCAAAAGTCAGCAGACCACCAATTTCCGGACGTTTATCAAACACCACCGGTTTTACACCGTTACGCACCAGAATATCAGCACAACCCAGACCTGCCGGGCCCGCACCAATAATCGCGACTTTTTTATCGGTCCATTTGACATGCGACATGTCTGGACGCCAGCCCAGCGCAAATGCAGTGTCATTGATGTATTTTTCTGCATTGCCGATGGTCACGGCACCAAAGCCATCATTTAAGGTACAGGCACCTTCACACAAACGGTCTTGCGGACAAACGCGGCCACAGACTTCTGGCAAGGTATTGGTCTGATGGCACAGTTCTGCTGCCTGGAAAATACGGCCTTCTGAAACCAGTTTTAACCAGTTTGGAATGTAGTTATGTACCGGACATTTCCATTCACAATACGGGTTACCACAGCCTAAACAGCGATGGGTCTGGTTGGTCGCCACTTCTGCGGTAAATGGCTTATAAATTTCCACAAACTCAGATTTGCGGACGTCAATCTCTTTTTTCTCTGGGTCTTGGCGTGCAACATCCAGGAATTGAAAGTCATTACTTAGGCGTTCTGCCATGTCTTTACTCCGTGGCTAGATGCAAGGGATTCACAGTTGCCTTGCATCTGGCTTCATTTCTGCAGTCGTGGAATTATTGAGGATCAGCTTGAGTTGTCTTTAACAAAGTCAGCAAGTTGGCTGCTTTTGGTTTTACCAGCCAGAACTTGCGGCTGTAGTAATCAAACTCATGGCGGATCTTGTACGCCCAGGCACTACCCGTTTCTTGAATATGCTCATCTAAGATACGTGACAAGAACTCTTTGTGTTCTTCCATCGACTCTGTAGAAATACGGTTTAACTCGATCAGCTCATGGTTGTAATGGTCAACGAAGTCGTTGTCCAAATCAAGTACATAAGCAAAACCACCTGTCATCCCGGCACCAAAGTTGTGTCCGACTTTACCCAGTACCGTTACGATACCACCGGTCATATATTCACAGCAGTGATCGCCTGCGCCTTCAATCACAGCAAAGGCACCCGAGTTACGCACCGCGAAACGCTCACCTGCAGTTCCGGCTGCAAACAGTTTACCGCCAGTGGCACCGTACAGACAGGTGTTCCCAATAATCGCAGTATTCTGGGTCTGGAATGGCGAACCTTTTGGCGGGAAGATCGACAGACGACCACCGGCCATCCCTTTACCGACGTAATCGTTGGCATCGCCTTCCAACTTGATGTGTAAACCACCGGCATTCCAGACACCCAGCGATTGACCTGCAGTACCGGTCAGGTTCATTTTCACCGGATGGGCTTCCATACCCAGGTTGCCATAACGGCGGGCAATTTCACCAGAAATACGTGCACCGATTGAACGGTCACAGTTGCCAATACTGTAATTAAATTCACCACCGGTACCGGCTTCAATGGCTGGCAGCATCTCGCTAACCATCTGCTCGGCCAATACGCCTTTATCGAACGGTTCATTGCCTTGTACTTCACAGTACTGCGCCTTACCTTCCGCGGCAGGATGTGATTCCAGCAAGGCACTTAAATCCAGATGGGCATGCTTGTCGGTTTCACCCGGCAGGATTTCCAGCAAGTCTGTACGACCAATCAGGTCTTTCAGACTGGATACACCCAGCGCCGCCAGCCATTCACGGGTTTCTTCAGCAATAAAGGTGAAGAAGTTGATCAGCATTTGCGGCTCACCAATATAGTGTTCCTGACGCAAGTGATCCTGCTGCGTCGCCACACCAGTCGCACAGTTGTTCAGGTGACAGATACGCAGGTATTTACAACCTAAAGCAATCATTGGGGTAGAACCAAAACCGAAGCTTTCAGCACCGAGGATGGCCGCTTTCACCACGTCCAGACCGGTTTTTAAACCACCATCGGTTTGCACGCGAACTTTACCACGCAAGTCGTTCACACGCAGTGCCTGATGCGCTTCACTTAGACCGAGCTCCCACGGAGAACCTGCATGGTGAATAGAAGAAAGTGGCGAAGCCGCTGTACCGCCATCATAACCAGAAATGGTAATGAAATCGGCATACGCTTTCGCAACGCCGGCCGCAATCGTACCGACACCTGGCTCAGAAACAAGTTTCACCGACACCATCGCCTGTGGGTTCACCTGTTTTAAATCGAAGATCAACTGTGATAAATCTTCAATCGAGTAAATGTCGTGATGCGGCGGCGGCGAAATTAAGGTTACGCCCGGTACAGAGTAACGTAAACGTGCAATGAGTCCGTTGACTTTACCACCCGGCAACTGGCCACCTTCACCTGGTTTTGCACCTTGCGCGACTTTAATCTGGAGGACTTCTGCAGAGGTTAAATATGCAGGCGTCACACCAAAACGGCCCGATGCAATTTGTTTGATTTTCGAATTACGGATGGTGCCGTAACGCGCTGGATCTTCACCGCCCTCACCCGAGTTCGAACGACCACCAATCGTGTTCATAGCAATCGCAATCGCTTCGTGCGCTTCAGGCGACAACGCACCTAAAGACATCCCGGCAGAGTCGAAGCGCGGTAAAATCTCTTCAACTGATTCCACCTGTTCCAGTGGAATCGAATTGTCTGTTTTCAGTTTGAATAAATCACGAATGGTCGCGATTGGACGGTTATTCACAATCTCGGCGTATTCTTTAAAATCGGCATAATTACCTGAACGCACCGCCTTGTGTAAGGAATTGATCACATCCGGGTTAAAGGCATGATATTCCTTGCCGAAGACGAATTTCAGCAAACCACCCTGATCAATTGGCTTACGCGCTTTCCACGCGGTATCGGCCAGTTTTTTCTGGTCATTTTCCAGATCGACAAAAGTCGCACCCTGAATACGGCTTGGCACACCGCTAAAGCAGGTATTCACCACTTCAGCAGATAAACCAACTGCTTCAAACAGCTGACCGCCACGATACGAAGCAACGGTTGAAATACCCATTTTTGACAGGACTTTCAGCAGGCCTTTTTCAATCCCTTTACGGAAGTTCGATTGTGCATAGACCGGATCACCGAGCAATTCACCTTTAGCGACCAAATCATTGATCACATCATAAGCCAGATATGGATAGATCGCGGTTGCACCAAAACCAAGCAACACTGCAAATTGATGCGGATCGCGGGCAAAACCGGTTTCCACAATCAGGTTGGCATCGGTACGCAAACCGGTATTGATCAGGTGGTGATGCACCGCACCCGTCACCATTACCGCATTGGCCGGCAGATAGCCTTCACGGATTTTCTTATCGGAAAGTACCAATAAGGTTTTGCCATCACGAATCGCTTGCGCAGACTGCTCGCAAATACGTGTGATTGCCGCTTCCAGACCTTCAGTTTCAGCATAGTTCAGGTCGATATCGGCAATTTCATAGCCTTTACGTCCTAAAGTACGAATCTGGTGCATTTTCGAGTTTGACAGTACCGGGCTGGAAATGATCAGACGATCAGCATGTTCCGGTCCCTGTTCAAACACATTTTGCTCACGGCCCAGACAGGTTTCCAGCGACATCACAATTGATTCACGTAACGGGTCGATTGGCGGGTTGGTGACCTGTGCAAACTGCTGACGGAAATAATCCGATACATGGCGCACCTGACGCGACAACACGGCCATTGGGGTATCATCGCCCATCGAGCCAACGGCTTCCTGACCGCTTTCTGCAATTGGACGCAGTAACTGGTCACGTTCTTCAAAAGTGACCATAAACATTTTTTGTGCCGCTTTCAGGCCATCGCCTTTTAAGCCCTGATCACATAAATATTCTTCTAATTCCGGGCTGCCTTGAACGCGAATTGAATTTTCACGTAACCATTCACGGTAAGGACGCATTTTTTTCAGGTGCTGGTTTACATCACTGGTGTCCAGCACTTTGCCAGTCATGGTATCCACCACCAGAATCTGACCCGGACCGACACGGCCTTTCGACACCACATCTTCCGGTTCATAACCCCAAACCCCAATTTCAGAAGCCAAGGTGATGTAACCATTTTTGGTGATGACCCAGCGTGCCGGACGTAAACCGTTACGGTCCAACATACAGATGGCATGACGACCATCCTGAATCACCAGACCTGCCGGACCATCCCAGGCTTCCATGTGTTTCGAGTTAAATTCATAGAAGGCACGCAGGTCTGCATCCAGGGTTTCCACGTTTTGCCAGGCTGGTGGTACCAGCATACGTAGCGCACGGAACAGATCCATACCGCCACCCACCAGAATTTCCAGCATATTGTCCAGGCTGGATGAATCCGAACCGGTACGGTTCACAATTGGATTCAGCTCGGTTAAGCCCGGCAATAACGGGTTTTCAAATTTAGGGGTACGCGCCAGCGCCCAGTTACGGTTTGCCGTAATGGTGTTGATTTCACCATTGTGCGCCAGATAACGGAACGGCTGCGCCAGCGGCCAGCGTGGCAAGGTATTGGTCGAGAAACGCTGGTGGAACACCACGATATGTGACGCTAAACGCTCATCAGCCAGGTCGGTATAGAAGTCAGCAATCGCAGCTGGCATCATCAGACCTTTATAGCTGATCACAGTTGAACATAAAGTGGTCACATAGAAATACGGATCATTGCTGAGTTGCTGCTCGGCACGGCGACGCGCCAAAAATAATTTACGGTTAAATTCAACTTCAGTCACGCCAATCGGGCAGTTCACGATGACCTGTTCAAAGGCAGGCAAAGACTGCATGGCAATTGAGCCTAAGGCATCGTTATTGGTTGGCACTACACGCCAGGCAATGACTTTACAGCCTTCTGCTTCAATTTCTTTGGTTAACGTCTGTTTGGCATGCGCAGCTAAGGCCGGATCGAGGCTCAGGAAAATGGTGCCCACAGCAAACACTTCACTTAAGGTAATGTCACTTAAGCGTTTGGCTTCTTCACGGAAGAACTGCTTTGGCATGGCAAGTAATAGACCGCAACCATCGCCCGTCTTGCCATCTGCGGCAATACCACCACGGTGGGTCATACAACTCAAACTATGAATGGCGGTCTTGACGAGATCATGGCTTGCATCACCCTGCATATGGGCGATTAAACCGAAACCACAGTTATCTTTAAACTCATCCGGTTGGTATAAACCTTGAGCGGGAGCTACAGTATTAGGCGATGGCATGTGCATAGCGTACCCTTCTTTCAACGCGCCCTTGCTGGGCATTAACAATCTACTTTCTTTTGCGACCTGGTCCGACTGACTTAGCTTAAGATCCATGTTGAGCAAGTTCATTTCTCCTGGCTCTGATCTTGAGTGATCAAGATGACAAACTGAGGAAAACCGTGACTGCCTTTATGCACTTAAATCAAGCATAAACATTTGACGATTTCGCACAATCATTGAATCTTTCTTGCTCCAAAATAGGGACATTAACTCAATTGATGCACCAATAATGCAAAAATGATGCCAACTTTATTGTGCTATTTTTAAATGACTTAATTTGGGCAAGTTTCAGTGAGAGCGGTGCGCTTTCAGGGAAGTTTCGCTTATTTTATACGCACTGTTTTTGTGCATATCTTTATTTTTATACACCAGCCTGCGCTATTTTAGAACGGCAGTTTAATTGAAAGGATCACTAATTTCTTGTTCTGTGGTGGTGTTATTCGATGCTGGTGCAGGTGGAGCAACACCACTTTGTGATTTTTGCACATCCACTACGTTTCCGTCCTGATCACGGCGGGTTACGGTGGTGGTTGTGGTGGAGCGTTGCGGACTGGTTGCGCTCTGTTTTGGTGCAGCCAGCAGACTTTCATCAATTTTCGGTAGCGCAGCCGGCTTTAAAGCCACTTCATAAAGTTTATTGTTCAGGCTTACTTCCTCTGCACCCAGGTCATTTACAAACGCCAGATAGTCCATAAAGCTGGTCACCACCGGTTTGACCGATGCGGGCAATTGCAGCGCTAGCTGTTCTAAAGCGCTTTGCGCCTGACTGGTATTTTTATAATTGCCATACAGCAATACATATTGCTCGGCACGGTTTTCACCACTCAAGCGAATATAAAGAAAATTCTGGCGATCGGCCTGTTTTTTTAGAAAACCCTTGATAATATCTTCTTCGCTCACGCGGAACAGCTCAATGGTCTGGTTCTTACGCTGCTCGGAGATAAACTTGGTGCCACGAAATTCAGGCTCATGCAGCCCCGAAGCGGTTAACCGCTTGGTTTGTTCCAGCGGTTTGACCTCATCAATCAAGGCACCCAAATGCGCGGTTGCCGCGACTTTTGCCGGCTGAATCTGCAATTCAACTTCTGATTCCGGGGCTTTTTCGACTTCAACCAACTCATCACGATCGGTAATGGCCCAGAAGATAATCGCCAGCAGCAGACACAGCGCACCACACACCAACCAGATGGAATTCTGAACACGTTGTTTGACGCTTTGTGATGCTGCTGCCATGGGATCCCTTATTTATGCTGCCTGATGCGCAAGAATAGACTGTTTCATTAATTCCGGATCAAATTCCCGGGTAATGATGGCCTGTCCCAGACGCTGCATTAATACCAGTCGCAACTGGCCATTCAACACTTTTTTGTCATGGGCCATAAAACCGAGAAAATCATCCAACGGAATTTTAGGACATACTATCGGCAATTGGGCACGAGAAATGATTCTTTTTGTACGCTCAACATCGTCTGCGGAAATCCAGCCCATCCGATACGATAAATCGGCGCCCATCACCATGCCGGTCGCAACCGCTTCACCATGCAGCCATTCGCCATAACCCAGATAAGACTCGATGGCATGACCAAAGGTATGACCCAAATTCAGCAATGCGCGCTCGCCCTGCTCTTTTTCATCATTGGCGACAATCCGGGCTTTGTGCGCGCAAGAACGATACACCGCTTCTGCCAGTAAAACCGGATCACGTGCTACCAGCCCCTCCATATGCTGTTCTAACCAGTCCAGAAACTCAATATCACCCAGCAGGGCATATTTAATCACTTCAGCCAGACCGGCAGACAGTTCACGATCGGGCAAGGTTTTGAGCTGCGACATATCAGCCAGCACCACTTGCGGTTGCTGGAAGGCGCCGATCATGTTTTTACCTAGCGGATGGTTAATCCCGGTTTTCCCCCCCACACTGGAATCGACCTGAGACAGCAAGGTGGTCGGCACCTGAATAAAATACACACCACGCTGGAAACAGGCTGAGGCAAATCCGGCCATATCGCCAATCACACCGCCACCGAGGGCCAGCACAGTACAGTCGCGGTTAAAACCAGCTTCTAGCAGCGCATCAAAAATCAGGTTGAGATGCTGAATATTCTTGTATTTTTCACCATCGGGCAAAATACATGTTGCCACCTGTTTACCCAGTGCTTCTATGGCAGTTTGATAGTGCTTTAAATACAAAGGCGCCACGGTACTGTTGCTCACAATCATGACCTGCTTGCCTTGAATATAAGGTTCCAGTAGCGTCTGCGGATTTAAATCACTGCCAATAAAAATCGGGTAACGGCGATCGCCGAGTTCAACATATAAGGTTTGCATGGTTTTAAAACACTGTACTCAATTAAATTGATTTCTTCGCCACGATCACATTCAGGATTTTTTGCGCCAGATCACGGGCTGCACCCTGATTGGTTTCAATAATATGATGCGCCACCTCACGATATAATGGATCGCGTACTGCAAGCAAATCTTTCAGTTTCTGTTCAGGATTTTCAACTTGAAGGAGAGGACGGTTTTTATCGCGGTAGGTACGTTGCAGCTGGATTTCCACCGGGGTATACAGATACACCACAATACCACGCTGTTTGAGAAATTCACGGTTCGGGGCCTGGGTGACTGCACCGCCGCCGGTGGCAAGAACCAGTTGAGTGCGAGAGGTCAGCTCGTCAATGACAGTGGTTTCACGGTTACGGAAACCGCTTTCCCCTTCTTTTTCAAAAATCCAGGGAATGGTGGCCCCGGTACGACGCTCGATTTCATGATCGCTGTCCAGGAACTCGCGTCCGAGCAGCTCTGCCAAATGTCGCCCTACCGTGGTTTTTCCGGCCCCCATCGGCCCCACCAAATAGATATTTGGCAGGGCGTTAAACTCTTTGCTTGGCAAGGAGTCACCTATTTATTTTGTTAAATTGAAAATATATTAATGATTTCTTGAAACACTGTCATTAACAATTCGTGGTGTCACAAAAATCAGCAACTCACGTTTATTGTCCGATTTAATATCTTTACGGAATAAACGGCCTAAATATGGAATATCACCCAGGAATGGCACTTTAGTTTGCTGATTTAGTGTTTCCTGTTCAAAAATACCACCAAGAACAACAGTTTCGCCATTTTCAACCACCACATTCGTATTTAAACGATTTTTATTCAGGTAATACTCACCCATCGGTGTTACCCCTGCGATACTGTCACTCGATATATCCAAATCCATTTGCACTTTACCATCAGGTGTAATACTTGGTGTGACATCCAGCTTTAATACAACATCTTTAAATTCAGTTGTAGCCGTTGCATTAGCCCCCGAACCTTCGGTAGATTGATATGGCACTTCCAAACCAGACTCTACTGTCGCCTTTTGTTTATCCGCTGTTAGGACTTTAGGCGTTGAAATAACCTCGCCATAACCATCTGCTTGAAGTGCTGACAATTCAAGATCAAGCATAAAGTCAGATAAACTAATCAAACCAAATGCAATACGACCCGCTGCATTCTCTACACCCAAATCAACATTTAAGTTATCTGGACGCTGAATATCGTAAGTTGGAATTCCTGTAGTGCCATCAATTTCAGGGGTTCTTAAATCCCAGAGCGTTGTATCACTACCACCTACAAGCAAATGGTTGTTATTGGTTATACCTTGAGATAATATCCCCCATTTCACCCCCATCTCTTTAGCAAACTCTGTTGATGCACGTACAACCCGTGCCTCAACCATGACCTGTTTGACCTGTACATCAAGCAAGTCAATCATGCCACGAATCTGATCAATCTTCTGCGCAGTATCATTAATAATCAAAGTATTGGTCCGTGGATCAACCGACACCGTACCACGTGGGCTGAGCAGACTACCAACACTATCACCCAAAGGATCTATATTATTAGTACTACTATTGTTATTGGAATTATTATTACTATTTTTTGAATTACGTCCTTCAGTAATCAGTTTTTCAATATCAGCAGCCTTGGCATAATTTAACTGGATATATTCGGTTTGCAGCGGCGCCAGCTTGACGCTTTGTGCAATCGCTTTAGCTTCTTCTTCTTCGGCCTTGATCAGCTCTGCGACGGGTGCAATCCAGATCACATTGCCATTACGGCGTTTATCCAGATTTTTGGTTTTTAAAATAATATCCAGCGCCTGATCCCACGGCACATCTTTGAGACGTAAGGTGATATTGCCCTGTACCGTATCAGCGGCGACCATGTTAATTCCAGTAAAATCCGCCAGTAACTGCAGCACACGACGCACTTCAATATCCTGAAAATCTAAAGAAATCTTTTTGCCAGTATAGCTTTGTGCTGCACGTGGTTTGAACGGGTTCTTATCTACCGGGCGTTTCAGGCTAATGGTCAGTTTATTTTCCGCCTGATACGCCATATATTCATAGCTTCCGGCAGACTGAATGGTAATTACGCCATTGCCACCATCATTTTGCGCATCAATGGTAGATACAGGCGTGGCAAAATCATTGACGTTTAAACGGCGTGCCAGATGCGCAGGAATTTTATTGCCCAAAGTACGGACAATAATTTTACTGCCTTGCTGTTGCACATCGACCGGGGTATTGCTGCCTGCCAGGTCAATTACCACCTGACCTTCCCCTTCTGCACCGCGCTGGAAGCCAATATTTGATACGCCTTGAGCCGTCTGCTGTACAGCTACTGGTGTTGCGGCTGGCTGAGTGCTGTTAATTTTAAGAATAAAAGTATTGCCTTCGACACGGGTAGTAAAAGCACCCGCTTCAGCCAGATTGACCGTTAAACGTGCACGCTGGGCATCGGAACTGACATCCACCGAGCTGGCTTCCCGGGTTGCAACCGGAATGCTGGCCTGCTTTAAGGTTTGCTGGGCTTTATCAAAATCCAGCACCAAACGTGATGGCTGCTCAAGCTGATAGGCTGCAGGCTGAGGTGGCAAGCCATTGAACATGACACGAATTTCAGTACCTTGTCCTGGAATTTGCATTGGTACAATATTGGTAATGCTGACCTGCGCATTGGCCACTTGCATGACGGCCATCGCAACAGCGCCCATTGAAAACTGACGGAACAAATTGTTCATTGTAATGCCATCCCCAAAAATAAAATCTTTCACAGTATTATTCATTTTTATTCCTTTAATTTATGGCGCCGGCCCAATCAGTACTAGACTTCTTGGACGTTCAACATACCCTTCGCGACCATCTGGAATAATCTCAATTAAGTCAATTTGTGTCGGCGTAATATTGATGACCCGACCATGATTCAAGCCCATATAGCTGCCGCGCTGAATCCGTTCAATTTCCCCATCTGGAGTTTGAATCAGGGCCAGAATCTCGCCGCGTTGCCCGCGCATGCTACCTTTCATACTTAAAGTTTCCAGTGCATAGCTTTCTAAAGGCTGCAACTGGCGCGACAGGTTTGGATAAACCCGTTTACCCGCCATAATCTTTAGCTCGGCCGCCAGAGAACTTGGCATAAACGGGCTTTTCAGCTGATGTGCTGCATAGTTAAATACAGGTGCCGGCTCAAAAGTCGGTGCCGGTTCAATCGGTAACGGCGGCTGATTACGGATTTCTGCCATTTGTGCATTCACGGCATCAATACGTGAATCACAGCCTGCAGCCAGTAGGCCCAACACCAGAACCAACGAAAGTTTTTCAAATTTCATCATTGTGCTGCTCCTGTGGCTGGAGTCGTGCTATTCCCGGCCTGTGCATCGGTATTCCCGACATAGCGATAGGTCTTGGCTTTCGCGACATAGGTAATTTGTGGAATATCGGTTTTCTTTTCCTTGTTTTCACCGGCAGTAATAGTGAAATCATGCATGGTCACAATTCGCGGTAAAGCGGCTGTACCGCTCACAAAAGAACCAAAAGCATGATAATCACCGGTGGCTTCAATCGAAATTGGCTGCTCGATAAAGAACTCTTGCTTGATTTCATTTTCCAGACGGATATTTTTAAATCTTAGGCCTGAGTTCACGCCCGTAACGTTGACATCTTCAACCAGACCTGGAATTTCGGTTTCTTTTGGCAACTGTTGTAGCTGCTGGTTAAAGTTGGCTTCCATTTCCTGTAACTGCGCCTGATATTGCTGCAAGTTACGCAGTTTGGAATCTTTTTCACGAAACTCATTCAGCAGATTCTGCTCTTGTGCACGCGCATTGGAAATTGCATCCAGCTTCGGCTTGATGGCCAGGAAATAGCCCAGGAAGGCAATTAAAATAATGATAAAGATCCAGATGGTCAGCTTGACGGAAAACGGCCAGCTGCCATAGTTATTCGGATCCAAGGTATTCCATTGCTGCAGGAATTTATCCAGCGTCATTTTTTTCTTTGGCGCAGCAACAGGATCCTGATTCATTTCTTCATATTGATCGAGACTCATTGTACTGCCCCCGCTGTTGCTTGAGTACCAGACGCAGGTGCTGTGCCTGGAAGTGCAATTTCATCCAAATCTGCCGTTACCACGAAGCTGCCATAGCTTTCTTCTACCCGTGGAACAACCGAACTTGGTGCCTTGTTTTTATTTTCTTCAACGGCCAAGAAAGAATTCATGAAGGCGTTACGATACCATGGCGATGCTTCCAGATTACGCAGGAACTCTGCTACCGTGTTTGGACTTTCGGCCTTGCCTTCAAAGGTAAATTTATTGCCAATACGGGCCACTTTGGTCAAATACATGCTACTTGGGGTAACGCGGACCAGCTCATCGACCAAACGTACCGCGACCGGACGCTGACTTTGCAGACCCTGAATCAGCTTCATGCGCTCGACAATGGCATTACGCTGCTCTTGCAGGCCTTCCAGCGACTTTAACTGTACATCCAGATTCTGGTTGGTACTGATCACCAGCTGATTGGCCTGTTCCTGATCTTGAAGTTTATGATTGTAATAGAACCATGCCAGCGTGACGGCCAGCACCCCAATTAATGCAGCCCCAATACAAACCGCAATAAATTCTTTTTTTCGTTTTTCTCTTAGCTCATCACGCCAAGGGAGTAAGTTAATTTTTGCCATTAATCAAAACTCCTCAATGCCAAGCCACATGCCACCATCAATGAAGAGGCATCGCTTTCAATTCTTTTAATATCAATTTTGGAGGAGAAACCCATCTGTAAAAACGGATTGGCAATGGTGACGCGGTAACCCAGTTTTTGCTGTAGTAGCTTGGCCAGGCCTGGAATATTGGCATTCCCACCGGCCAGCAGAATATGGTCAATTTCATTAAACTGCGATGAGGAGAAGAAGAACTGCAGCGAACGTGCCGCCTGCTGCACCACCGCCTCAAGGAATGGCTCCAGCACTTCAACATCGTAATCATCTGGCAAGGTACGGCTTTTCTTGGCGCGGCCGGCTTCTTCAAAGGACAGACCATAGCGGTTCTGGATTTCCTGGGTCAGCTGCTTGCCACCAAAGACCTGCTCGCGGGTATAAATAATTTTATTGTCTTTGAGTACCGACAGCGTGGTCATAGTATGACCAATGTCTAACACACCAATGGTATTTACCCCCATCGGCAAGGTATCGGCGAAGACTTTAAAGGCATTTTCAATGGCAAAGCTTTCAACATCTGCCACTTTTGGGGTTAAACCGGCCAGTTCAATCGCTTCACAGCGACTCTCGACATTTTCCAGTCGTGTCGCCACCAGCAAAACATTGACCCGGTTTGGATTGGCCAGACGATCAGGCAGCACCTCAAAGTCCAGGCTAACTTCATCTAATGGGAAAGGAATATATTGCTCTGCATCCATCCGGATTTGAACTTCACGTTCGTCATCCGTCATATCGGCATCCATCTCAATGGTCTTGCTAATTACCATTGAGGTTGGAATCGCTAAAGCGGCAGCTGTTGTCGGTGTATTGGCCAAATTAAAGGCACGCTCGAGCGCATCCCCTACAGCTTCAGGATTCAGAATATTTTTCTCAACCACACTGCCCTCTGGGAGCGGTACCAAGGCGTAACTTTCCACCCAGTAACGATCATTCTTTACAGAGAGCTCCAATAACTTAACAGAAGTAGAACTAATATCTACACCTATTAACCCCTTACTCGGTTTACGATATAACCTGCGCACAATAAGTTTTTCCTATTATTTTTTTATCCCCAAAAAAAATGCCATTCACTAAGTTGCTTTGTGGTCTATATTTTTGTACGGATACAATAACTCATCTAACAATCCGTATGGGTAAAGGCTATACTGACCAGCAATTAGTTTGCCATTAGCTCTTATTAAAACTTACTTGTTATGAAAAAGCTATCTTGTTCGGGCCGTGTTCATCCATTTTTTTTGCTCATAATTATTGTGTTAGTTTCCATTCCGATGGGTTTTTATGGCATGTATCTCTATATTGCCCCATCTTTGCCGGAAATGACCACTCTAAAAAAAGCGCCTCTTTTGAAGCCTTTACAAGTTTATAGCACGGATAATCAGTTAATTGCAGAGTATGGTGGCAAACTTTCTGTACCTGTCGAGTACAACCAGATTCCCGAAAAGTTTATCTATGCCTTTTTAGCGGCTGAAGATTCGGCCTTTTTCGAACATAGCGGCATCAGCTTTAAAGGCCTAGGCCGTGCGGTGAGTGAAGCGGTGACCGGTTCTAATGTGCAAACCGGTGGCTCGACCATTACCATGCAGGTGGCCAAGAACTATTATTTAAGCCCGGAACGCACTTTAAGACGCAAACTGACTGAAATTTTTCTAGCCCGAAAAATTGAACAGAACCTGTCCAAAGAAGAAATTCTGACCCTGTATGTCAATAAAATCTTTCTCGGTAAAAATGCTTACGGGATCGCGGCAGCAGCCAAAATTTACTATAACAAAAGCTTGGAAGAACTGAGTATTGCGCAAATGGCGATGATTGCTGGTCTGCCAAAAGCGCCATCACGTTACAATCCAGTGGTCAATCCGGAACGTGCCTTAGAACGTCGCAACTGGATTCTGGGCCGGATGCTGCAACTCGGTTATATCAACCAGAATGAATATCAGGCTGGGATTGCCGAGCCAATTAACCTGGATATGCCGGATCGCAGTATCAGTAATATTCACCCCTATGTTGGGGAAATGGTCCGAGCTGAACTGGTCAAAAAATTCGGCAAGCAGGCGGTTGATTCTGGTTATAAGGTTTACACCACCATTGACAGTAAACGTCAGGCTTATGCCGAACAGGCGGTGCAAAATGGTCTAGAAGCATATGACCGCCGTCATGGCTGGCGCGGTGCCGAAGCGCATGACCAGCCACTGAGTGACTTTCGTGCCTTTGCCAACACCTATCCCGCACAAGTCACCAAAGTCCTGAACAATTCTTTTGAAGCCCTGATGCAGGATGGTTCTACCGTCACTGTCCCGTGGTCTGGCATGTCCTGGGCGCGTCCCTATCGCAATGCCAATAGTGTTGGCGCAGCACCAAACCGGGCAGCTCAAATTGTCAAAGTTAACGATATTGTCCGTTTACGCCCCAACCAGAACAAAAGTTCCTGGTCACTGGTGCAAGTTCCCAAAGTTCAGGGGCAGCTGATTGCAATTAACCCAAACAATGGCGCGATTGAAGCCATTGTCGGCGGTTATAACTTTTATCAATCGACCTTTAACCGTGCCTTGCAAGGCTGGCGTCAACCGGGTTCAACCATTAAACCCTTTGTCTATGCGCTGGCACTGGAACGCGGCATGACTCCGCATACCATGCTCAATGACAGCCCAATTACCATTGGCAAATGGTCGCCGCGTAACTCGGATGGCCGCTATCTGGGCATGATTCCTTTACGCCGTGCGCTGTATTTATCTCGAAATACCGTTTCAGTCCGCTTACTTCAAACCGTCGGTCTGGACCGTACCCGCCAACTATTTATGGATTTTGGCTTGCAGGAAGACCAGATTCCGCGTAACTACACCATCGCCTTAGGTACGCCACAGGTGCTGCCGGTGCAAATGGCCACCGGCTATGCCACCTTTGCCAATGGCGGTTATCGGGTACAACCGCATTTTATTCAGCGTATTGAAGATGCGTATGGCAAAACCATCTATCAGGCCAATCCTGAATATGCCTGCATTGCCTGTATCAGTGAAGATGAAAAAAATCCTGAAACAGCTGAAGTAAAAACGCCAGATGATGAAGTGATTGAAGTCACCAATCAGTCGATTCAGACCGCAGATGCAGCGCCAGCCAACAAGATTGAACGCAGCCAGTATCGTCAGGCACAGCGTATTTTAAAATCCAGCTCGGCCTATGATATGGCCAATATTCTACGTGATGTGATTCAGTATGGTACCGGACGCGCTGCCCTGCGTATTGGCCGTAATGATATTGGTGGAAAAACCGGAACCACCAACGATGCCAAAGATGCCTGGTTCGCTGGCTTTAATGGTAAACTGGTGACCATTTCCTGGGTCGGTTTTGACCAGCCAACGACTTTGGGTCGTCGTGAATATGGCGGTGTCGCAGCCCTGCCGATCTGGACCGAGTTTATGGGTAAAGCCCTGCAAGGTACACCGGAAGCCTGGGTCAGTCTGGACCGTAAAGGCAACCAGCTAAGCCGCGATAGTGCCAGCAATGACAGCATGGACCAGGAGTTGCAGCAGCGCTATCGTTCATCACCGCCATTGGCCCGTCCGCTGTATCGTCCTGCGCCGGCACCGGTCGTGCCTGCACCGCAGCATGATTTTGATGATTTGCCGGGTGAGGAAATCCTGATTCCGGATGAGGCGACTCCACCACCAATGCAGCCTCAGCCACAGCAACCGGCACAGCCGCAACAACCAGCGCAAAATCAGCAGCAGAATTCTCGCCCTGATGCGATTGAAAACCTGATTGATGAAGTCTTATAAACGCACAACAAAAAGCCCTCAGTTGAGGGCTTTTTTAGGACTTACTTTTTCTGAAACAGATATATCTGGTATTGCGCATTCAGCGGGAACTGATCCTGCTGCTCCAGCGCCTGACGGCGTTCCGGTTTGGCCTTATAGGCATATGGCGTCATCGCAATCAGATGTTTTAAATCGCTCTGATTTAAGCACATTGCTGCATCAACCACATCTTCACTGACCAACTCAAACGCATCTTTTAGCTGTTCCACAAACTTCTGCGGCTCATGCGCTTTAACTTCTTCAAACAAGGTTTCGCGCATCGCAAACAGATGCTGCGGTCCCGGGGTTACCACCATCAGATAAGCTTCCGGTTTCAACACCCGCAGAATTTCCGCTTTTGGAATCGGGCTAAATAGACTGGTACACAGATCAATTGATTTATCCAAAACCGGCAAAGTCGCACCGGTTCCAACCACCCAGGTCACGCCTTTATTCAGCTTGGCCGCCACCTGTACTGCATTTTTGGCAATGTCGACGCCCACACATTGCAGCACTTCAGCCTCCATGGCGTTGGTGTAATAGCCTTCCCCACAGCCAATATCAAGCAGGTTTTCAATACGCAGGCTGCGAATTTTCTGCACCACCGCCTGCTGCAGCGGCGCATAGTGTCCTGCACTTAAAAATGCCCGGCGCGCCTGTACAGACTCCGGAGTATCGCCCGGATTTTTACTGTGCTTATGTTGCACCACATGCAAATTGACATAGCCCTGTTTGGCCACATCATAACTGTGCTTGTTGTCACAGCGCCATGTTCGGTCGGTCAGGCTTAAGGGCTGACGACAGACAGGACACATCAGCAGGTTCATGTTTTTCTCCCAAGCTTGCTGCCATAAAAAAAGCCGGCAAGCGCCGACTTTTCAGTTCAATTTGCTTAGCGCAATTTTAAGGTCATTAAGCCTAAAACCACCAGCATAATTGTAATAATCCAGAAACGAATCACCACCTGGGTTTCACGCCAGCCTTTCTTTTCATAGTGATGATGCAGCGGCGCCATTAAGAACACGCGTTTATTGCGCATCCGCAGTGAGCCAATTTGCAGGAAGACCGAAATCGCCTCAACCACAAACACCCCACCCATAATCGCAAAAACGATTTCCTGACGCACCATCACCGCAATTGTGCCGAGCATCGCACCTAACGATAAAGCGCCGACATCACCCATAAAGACTTGCGCCGGATGCGCGTTGTACCAGAGGAAGGCCAGACCGGCACCAATCATGGCGGCACAGATCACCACCAGTTCAGAGGCGTATTTGACATAAGGAATATGCAGATAATCGGCAAAGCGCACATCACCGGCCAGATAGGCAAATACACCTAAACCGGCCGCAACCAGTACAATTGGCATGATCGCCAGACCATCCAGACCATCAGTCAGGTTCACCGCATTGGAAGCACCATTAATCACCAGATAGGTGAAAATAATAAAGCCAATACCCAGTGGAATCATGGATAACGGAATGCTGAAATCTTTAAAGAACGGAATTAAGACATCCAGCATATCGGCGGTTTGCGCCGGGTTCGGCTGCTGTGTGGCAATATAGTACAGCGCAATACCTGCGCCCAAAGAGGCCACCGAAGTCCAGAAGAACTTCTTGCGTGCCGGTAGTCCGGCATTGTCTTTATAGCGGATTTTAATCCAGTCATCGGCCCAGCCAACCGCACCGAAGATCACCATAACCGCCAGCACAATCCAGACATAGGGGTTGGAAAGATCGGCCCAGAGCAGGGTCGAAATCCCAATCGACAGTAAAATCAGCACACCGCCCATGGTCGGGGTACCCATTTTTTTCGCATGCCCTTCTGGCGCAAACGAGCTGACTGCCTGACCGTATTTTAATGCCTGTAACTTACGAATCATCACAGGTCCAAGCAAAAGACCAATCCCGAGCGCTGTCAGGACACTCAGCAATGAACGTAATGTTAAATAACGAACCACCTGAAACGAGCTGTGATAGCCCGCAAGCTGTTCAAACAACCATAACAGCATTTAAAGTTTCTCCATCAATGCAGTCATCAACGTTTCCATATGGGTATAACGAGAACCTTTGAACAGGAAACTCATGGACTGAGGTTGATGTGTTTCGACTAGACTAATTAAAAATGGCAAGGCCTGTTCCTGATTCAAAAAGGCCTGGAGTTTTTTGCCGTATTGGGTACTGCGTGCCCCTTCCTGGCTGGCCGGAGCAAACTCGCCCACCGCCACCACAAAGTTCAGGCCTTTGAGCGACACCAGATCGCGGCCGAGCTTATAATGCTCAATTGCCGCCGATGCACCCAGCTCGCCAATATCACCGATGACCATGACCCGAATCCCCTCCTGCTGCGCCAGCACTTCACCGGCCGCCCGCATTGAGGTCGGGTTGGCATTATAGGTATCATCAATCAAGAGATGCGCACCGTGCTGAATAAAATTCAGACGACCCTTGGCACCTTGGGCCTGTTCCAGTCCGACAACAATATCATCCAGACCAATGCCAATCGCCAGCGCAAACGCCGCTGCGGCTGTAGCATTCTGGATATTATGTTCACCAGCAAACGGTAAATCGACTGCACGCACGCCTTGCGGCGTATGCAACTGGAAACGGGCCGCTTGTGGCTGGAGCTCGATATCGGTGGCAAACACATCCCCGCCGTTACCAAAGCTGAGGCACTGTTCAGTGCGAACCGCCTGACGGATTGTGTCAACAAAGTCATCTGCGGCCGGTACAATCGAACATCCATCTGCCACAATATGCGCATAAATTTCAGATTTGGCCCGGCAAATACCCTCACGACCACCAAACTCGCCCAGATGTGCGGTGCCGATATTAATGATCCCGGCTACCTGCGGCTGTACCAGCTGTGAGGTATAATCAATTTCACCCTGATGGCTGGCCCCAAGCTCCATCACCGCATATTGATGTTCCGGACGCAGCTCCAGCAACATCATCGGTACGCCTAAATCATTATTCAGGTTACCGCGGGTAATTAAGGTCGGCGCCAGACGCGATAAAATACTGCCCAGCATTTCCTTGGTGGTGGTCTTACCGCTGCTACCGGTCAAGGCAATTACTTTCAGATCGGGATATTGAGCACGACGATAAGCACCCAAATGACCCAGTGCCAAGCGGGTATCCGGCACCACCAACTGAAAAATATCGGCATCGACCGGCTGGCTGACAAGCGCCACCTGACAGCCGCTGGCTGCCACCTGTGCCACAAAATCGTGGGCATCAAAACGCTCACCTTTCAGTGCTAGAAAAGCATCGCCGGCTTCGGCATGACGGGAGTCGGTTAAAATACGTTTAATTTCAGTGCTTGGCGTACGACCATTCAGCCAATAACCCTGGGTAGCCTGTTGTAACTGCGCTGCGCTCCACGGCGTTAGGACCGCAGTACTGGTGGTTGAAGTATGCATAAAAATTCCTGATTAGGCGGGATAGGCAGAGCTGGTAGCATGATGCTGGGCATCAATTGCAGCCTGAACTTCAATGACATCATCAAACCAGTGTCGCACCCCATCAATTTCCTGATAATTTTCGTGACCTTTACCGGCAATCACCACAATATCGCCCGGCTGGGCCTGCTTCACCGCAAACTTGATTGCTTCACGACGATCACGGATTTCATGATAGCTGTGGCCGCTAAAATCAATGCCCTGCTGCATGTCAGCAAAAATCTGGTCGGGTGATTCAGTCCGCGGATTGTCCGAAGTGAGCAAGGCGATATCAGCCTGCTCTAGCGCGGCCTGGGTCATTAACGGACGTTTGCCGCGGTCACGATCGCCACCACAACCAAAGACAGCCCAGAGCTGCTGCGATACATGCCGTTTCAGGGTAATTAACGCCTGTTTCAAAGCATCTGGCGTATGCGCATAATCGACCACAAACAGACGTTCGCCATCACGAATCACCTGCATCCGTCCCGGTGCACCTTGCAGCTGTGGCGCGCTGGCAATTAAATCCGATAAGTCAAATCCGGCCTGCTCAACGGCAATAAGGCTGGCGACCAGATTTTCCACATTAAAATGGCCCAGTAACGGACTGTGTACACGATAACGCTTCTGGGCGCTGATCAGTTCAAACTGCGCGCCAGCCAGACTGTATTCAATATTCTGCACCTGATAATCCGCCGCCTGCGTGGTGGAATAAGTCAGGATTTTCGGTTGTGCCGGATTCTGACGCGCGGCGGTCAGCATAACTTCCGCAAAGGCATCATCCAGATTGATAACGGCTACTTTTAAAGACGCAAAACGGAACAACGCGGCTTTGGCTTCAGCATAAGCCTCCAGCGTACCGTGATAATCCAGATGGTCACGGCTTAAGTTGCTGTACACGGCAATTTCAATCGCACAGCCATTTAAACGGCCTTGCTCCAATCCGTGTGAGCTGGCTTCAATTGCCGCAAATTCAGCGCCTTGCTGGGCATAGCTGTGCAGGGCCTGCTGGAGCTGTAAAGCATCCAGCGTGGTATGCGAAGAAGCTTCCAGATTCGGCAAAATGCCATTACCGGTGGTGCCCATCACCGCACATGGCTTGCGCTGCAGCATCAGCAGTTCTGCCATCAGACGGGCAATGGTGGTTTTGCCATTGGTGCCGGTAACCGCCAGAATACGTGTGGCCTGCACCGGCTGCGTGGCATGCAGATACTGTTTTTGCCACTGCCCCATTAAGTGCCGCACCTCCGGTACGATCAGCTGATTCGGCAGGCCCAAATCGGTTTCTGCAATAATGGCCAATGCGCCACGCGCCAACGCCGCTTCGGCAAACTGGACGGTTTTTTCAGGCTGCGAAAAACTGGTCAGGGCAATAAAAATTTGCCCTGCTGTAACTTTGCGGCTGTCTAAACTGAAGCCGGCAAAGGGTTGTGACATCCATCCAGCAACATGCTCAACGGTGTAAAGATCTTGAAATGTAATGGACATTCATCACCTATTTACTGGATTTGTGCTGTATCTAAAGGTTTATCTAAAGGTACATTCATTAAACGTAAGGATTCCTGCATCACCCGTGCAAACACTGGCGCAGCGACCAGACCGCCATAGTATTGACCGGTCGGGTTTTCTACCACCACAAACATGGCCAGACGCGGGTCACTGACCGGTGCAATTCCGGCAAACAGGGCGCGGTATTCATTTTGCGAATAGCCTTTGCGGTCGGCACGCAATTTATGTGCGGTACCGGTTTTACCGGCAACACGATAACCCGGAATATTGGCCTGACGCGCCGTACCGCCCGGTAAAGTCACCGCTTCCATCATCAGCAGAACCTGCTCGGCAATTTTCGGGTCAAGAATCTGCTCGCCCTGCACTTCGCCTTCCAACTTATACAGACTCAGCGGCAGTTTTTTGCCCTGATTGGCAATCATGGCATAGGCATCGACCAGTTGCAGCACGGTCGCATTCAGACCATAACCATAGGACATGGTTGCCACTTCAGAGACATTCCACTTGCTTGGCGGTAAAATCAGGCCGGCACTTTCACCCGGGAATTTCACAGCCGAACGCTGGCCAAAGCCCAAGCGTTTATAGAAGGTGGGCAAGGTTGGATAGGGCAAAGACAGGGCAATTTTCGCCACGCCGACGTTAGACGATTTCTGGATAATGCCAGCCAGGGTCAAATTGCCATAATTGCGGGTATCACGGATGGTATGGTTACCAACACGCATCGAACCACCCCCTAAATTGACCACAGTATTGGCCGAATATTTACCACTTTCCAGCGCCATGGCCACGGTAAATGGCTTCATGGTCGAGCCCGGCTCAAAGGAATCGACTGCCCCGCGGTTACGCATGGCATCTTTGTTCTCCAGGCCCTTTTTGTCATTCGGGTTATACGATGGCCAGCTGGTCATGGCTAGAATTTCACCGGTTTTCACATCGACTGCAATGGCTGTGGCAGAACGGGCATTATTGGCCACGCCGGCAGCGGTCAGTTCACGATACATGATGTATTGCAGGCGCGAGTCGATACTTAAAGTGATATTTTCACCGTGCTCGACTTCTTTAATCACTTCCGGATCTTTAACCCGGTTACCACGTTTATCACGGATAATTTGCTGTTCGCCATCGACCCCAGCCAGACGGCTGTTCAGCTGCATTTCCAGACCTTCAATCCCGGTGCCTTCACTATTGGTCAGGCCAATAATCTGGGCATTCGGCTGTGGCTGCGGATAATAACGCTTATAGTTTTTCTCGGTATAGACACCCTGGAAGTTGCGCTTCAGGATCAGCTCCGCCTGCTGTGGCGGTACTTCTTTTTGCAGCACCAGATAACGCGAACGCGGACGCTCATGCATTTTCTGATGCAATTCCTGACGGTCCATGCCCACCGCATCGGCCAGTTCATCCAGATTCAGGTTTTTATTGGGCAGTTGACGCTTGAGTTTGCGGTTATTCGGGTCTTTGGCCAGCTCGGCCATGGTGTCGTCATACAGCTCTTTGGCCTCAAAATAATCACGCGGATCAATCACCACTTTCATGATGGGGGTACTAATCGCCAAAGGCACGCCATGCCGGTCGTAAATCACGCCGCGCATGGCTTTGAGTTTTTCAGTTCTTAGAATATTGGCATTGGCCTTATTCTGCAGAAAATCATGATTGATAATCTGCACATAAAAGGCCCGGCAGACCAGCGCCACAAAGACCAGCAGCACCGTTCCCCACATCAGGTAGAAGCGCCACATATCGACATTTAAACTGCTTTTTTGGGTAACAGACTGCTGTTTTTTACCTGTTTGCTTCTTACGCGAATTTACCATGTACAGCCAGCCCTATTGTTTCTGTTCTGAAGTCGTCGGCAATGAAATCACCACAGTTTGTGCGGTGGGTGGTGAATACATGCGTAACTGGGTTACGGCACGTGTCCCGATCTGGGCGGTGGCACCAAAGGTCTGCTGTTCAATCAGCAGACGGCCCCACTCGGCATTGAGATCATCGCGCTCACGCATAAAAGAACTGAGCTGACGATAATCATGTCGATATTCAAACACCTGAAAGACCACCATGAGCGCACTGATAAACACCAGGGCCAACAAAATCAAATAGACGACCATTTTTTTCAGTCGTGACTGTTCTGTATTGTTTTCAACTGCTTTGGTTTTCATTCTTCGCCTGTTCAAGCTAACTTTTCAGCCACACGCAGCCACGCACTGCGTGAACGCGGATTGGCTTTGACTTCCTCTTCACTCGCACGGATACGAGCAATCTTTTTTAAACGGCGGGTATCTTGTTGTACTTGCGGCAGCCCCCAACCGGTATCTTCTGCCAAGCTTGATTCTTTTTGAATAAACTGTTTAATCAAACGGTCCTCTAAAGAGTGGAAGCTAATGACCGCCAGACGGCCTTCAGGCTTCAGCACTTCCACGGCCTGAGGCAAGAAAATATCAATATCTTCTAATTCTTTATTAATAGCAATACGAATGGCCTGAAATGTTCGCGTTGCCGGATGTTTATGCTTTTCCCATTTTGGATGGGCAGTTTTTACAATTTCGGCCAGCTGGCCGGTGGTTTCAATCAAACCGGCGTTTTTAATGGCTTTAGCTATACGGCGGCTATAACGTTCTTCGCCATATTTAAAAATAATATTGGCCAGGGCTTCTTCTTCAATCTGTAGCAACCACTCAGCCGCGGTTTCCCCCTGCGAGTTGTCCATACGCATATCCAGCGGGCCATCCTGCATAAAGCTAAAACCGCGTTCAGCCTGATCCAGCTGCGGAGATGATACGCCCAGGTCAGCCATCACGCCATCGACCTGTTCAATACCGCGTGCGGCCAGTTCCTGCTTTAAATCGGCAAAGCTGGCATGAATAATTTTAAACCGCGGATCTTGCTGTTCCAGTTCTGCTGCAACCGCTAAGGCTTGTGGGTCTTTATCAAAGGCATACACACGCGCATGTTCATCTAATTTGGACAGCAATAAACGGGTATGCCCGCCGCGGCCAAAGGTGCCATCGACATAAATTCCTGTATTGCGTTCTGCCAGCAAGGCATCAACAGTTTCGTGGAGTAATACAGAAATATGCGACATAAGGATTCAATCAATACAGCCAAAATTTAACTGCACATTATTACCTTGTTTTGACAAAGCTCCAAACGACTTTTTGTACAGAAATATTACTTTTCATAGAGAAAACCGTTTTGTGATTTTGCCAAATATTCAAAAAGCCTCACAAGGAGGCTGTTTGAATTTATTTTTTAACCAGTATGCAGACAATTAACGTTTGCTGCTATAAATCTGGTCGAAGATGGCGCCGTTCGCAAAGTGGGTTTGCTGCGCTTTGGCCCAGCCACCAAATACTTCATCAATGGTGAAGGTTTTCAGTTTCGGGAACTGATGCGCATACTTGGCCAGTACCTTTTCATTGCGTGGACGATAGAAATGTTTGGCTGCCATTTCCTGTCCCAGCGGTGAATATAAATAGTTGATATAACCGGTTGCCAGCCACTTGTTGCCATTGCGCTCTACGGTACGGTCAACAATTGCCACTGAAGGCTCGGTTAAAATCGACATCGATGGATAAACAATATCAAACTTGTCTTTACCCAGTGTTTTCAGGGTCACCAGCGCTTCGTTTTCCCAGGTCAGCAGTACATCACCAATGCCGCGTTCTGCGAAAGTGGTCATTGAGGCACGTGCTGCAGAGTCCATCACTTTAACGTTGTGATACATCTTGCTGACAAAATCTTTGGCTTTGGCTTCATTGCCGCCAGGCTGTTTCAATGCATAGCCCCATGCAGACAGGTATACCCAACGTGGCAGACCACCGGTTTTCGGGTTTGGGGTAATAATCTGTACGCCCGGTTTGGTTAAATCGGTCCAGTCTTTGATGTGCTTTGGATTGCCCTTACGCACCATAAATACGATGGTTGAGGTATATGGTGCCGAGTTATGCGGGAACTCTTTTTGCCAACCCGGCTGGATTTGACCCGATCTGACGATTTCTTCAATATCGTTGGCCAGTGCCAAAGTCACCACATCACCTTTCAGGCCATCGACCACTGAACGCGCCTGTTTGCCTGAACCGCCATGGGACTGCTTGAAATTCACGCTTAAACCGGTGCGTTTTTTCCAGTAATCACCAAATGAGGCATTAAATTCATCATAGAATTCGCGTGTCGCATCATAAGACACGTTTAAAAATTGACGATCTGCTGCCTGGGCAGAATTGACTGTTGCCGCAAGGCCGGTTGCCAGCAAAGCCGCTGAAAATAAAGCTTTAATTTGAGATTTCATGACAGCACAAATAGGTTATCTACATTAATGCTAACTATATGAAATAAAATCATAAATCGCAATTCAGAAAAATTTTTACTTTCGTTTTAAGATGGGCAATTTTTTCTTTTAATCATTTGTTTTTCTTTTAAAAAGCAGCATAAGATGGGCCAAAATCAGGTTATAGCTTTTTATGGAATAGATATTCAAAAATATGAATAAACCCGGCTTTCAGACGCTTGGCAAACCGTGCTGATTTAAAGCAAGATTAAGATGAGATAGCCCGCACTTGATCCATTCACCAAAACACCCAGTTACATATCAATAAAATGCGAAACTTGCATAATTATATATAAAAAAATATGATATAAGATAAGTTTTGTTGCTGATCTTCACTTTCTCTTCACAGTTATTTGCTAAAACATGTACTCAACAGCGAAATGTGAATAGAAGTAACCAGCAGCCTGACATTTTTTATATTTTTGTAAAAAGTGTGATGCAGTTCTTACTTTTTACATTTTATCTGTGGTTATATAGTAGCCACAACGTAAAAAAATTAAATCCAAAACCAGTTTGGGGGAGTATCAGGATGAAACAGTCAGTCTATGTACTGTGTTTAAGTTTAGGATTGGGCCTGATGGCGCAAACCAGCCATACGGCAGTGGTTAAAAATACCCATACTGCGGTGAAAATGACGCCAGCAAAACCTTCCCTCATTGAAAAAGCCCTGTTGCAGCAAAAAGAACAGTTAGGCACCACCAAAACAGACAAGCTGCAAGCCGATAATGACCTGAAAATGATGACGTCAATTAAAGCAGCGCCAACCCAGAATTTCTTTGCTTCACAAAACCAGCGTTTTAGCCGTTTTGTACAATCCTTCTTCAGCTCGAACCAGTCTTAATTGACCGGATTGAACTGAACCTGCGCGCGACTGACTCCCCCTCAAGCCGCGTGCTGTTGCAGCCTGATCATCGAATGCAGAATAAAGCATTAAGTGATCAGGCTTTTTCGTTATAATAGATTCCAATTTACATTCTGACTCATTACTGATTATGACTGTTCGTACCCGTATTGCTCCTTCTCCTACCGGTTTTCCGCATGTAGGCACTGCATATATTGCCTTGTTTAACCTGTGCTTTGCCAAACAGCATGGCGGCGAGTTTATTTTGCGTATTGAAGATACCGACCAGCTGCGCTCGACCCCTGAATCTGAACAAATGATTCTTGATTCTTTGCGCTGGTTAGGCCTGAACTGGTCAGAAGGTCCAGACGTGGGTGGCCCACATGCGCCATACCGTCAATCGGAGCGTATGGACATCTATAAACAGTATGCGCTGGAACTGGTTGAAAAAGGTCATGCCTTCTACTGCTTCGCGACTGCAGAAGAACTGGACCAGATGCGTGCTGAACAGCAAGCACGTGGCGAATCTCCACGTTATGACGGTCGCGGTTTACAGCTTTCTGCCGAAGAAGTTCAGCGTCGTCTGGCGGCAGGCGAACCGCACGTAATCCGCATGAAAATTCCAACCGAAGGCATCTGCAAATTTAACGACATGCTGCGCGGTGAAGTGGAAATTCCTTGGGCGCAAGTCGACATGCAGATTCTGCTGAAAACTGATGGCCTGCCAACCTATCATTTAGCCAACGTGGTCGATGACCATTTAATGCAAATTACCCATGTCATTCGTGGTGAAGAATGGATTCCATCGGCACCAAAACATCAGTTGCTGTATCAATACTTTGGCTGGGACATGCCAGTACTGTGCCACATGCCGCTGCTGCGTAACCCGGACAAATCCAAACTGTCAAAACGCAAGAACCCGACTTCAATCAACTACTATAAAGACATCGGTGTACTGCCAGAAGCCTTGCTGAACTATCTGGGCCGCATGGGCTGGTCAATGCCAGACGAGCGTGAAAAATTCACCCTGGCGGAAATGATTGAACACTTTGACATCAACCGTGTGTCTTTGGGCGGTCCAATCTTTGATGTGGAAAAACTGAACTGGCTCAACGGTCAGTGGATTAAAGCCCTTTCTCCGGCTGAACTGCTGGATACCTTGTTAGCCTGGAAAGCTGATCGTGCCAAACTGGAAGAAATTGCTGCCGCGATTCAGCCACGTATCAACTTATTATCTGAAGCCGTGAACTGGTCTGCGCACTACTTCAACCATTTCCCGACACTTTCAAAAGAACAGTTTGAAAGTAAAAAACTGTCTGAAGAACAGGTTCGTCAAAGCTTGCAGTTTGCCATCTGGCGTCTGGAAAGTCTGTTCACCTGGAACAATGACACCGTGAGCCAGACCTTAATGGACCTGGCCGCACAAATGGAAATTAAACTGCGCGACTTTATGCCGGCATTCTTTATTGCCATTGCCGGTTCAACTGCCTCTACGCCAGTGATGCAGACCATGGTCACTATTGGTCCGGATTTAACTTTTGCCCGTCTGCGCCATGCGCTGGAAATTGTGGGCGGACCAAGCAAAAAAGAGCTAAAAGCTTGGGAAAAACTCAATGAAAGCTTAAAATTGCCGAAAAATGATGCAGTTGATGCAAGTTAATGCAGTTTTTTGTTGACGTGTGAGCATTATCTTCATAATATAGCGCTCACACAGACTGGGGCCATAGCTCAGTTGGTAGAGCGCTACAATGGCATTGTAGAGGTCAGCGGTTCGATCCCGCTTGGCTCCACCATGGTTTCATAATTGTGTTGCCTCAATAAGTCCCTATCGTCTAGAGGCCTAGGACATCGCCCTTTCACGGCGGTAACCGGGGTTCGAATCCCCGTAGGGACGCCATATTTAAGCTCACTTTTAAAGTGATCTGATAAAAAACCCAAGCATTATGACTTGGGTTTTTTATTGCCTGTTGTTTTATTTTGCTGTGCTTTTTTGCTTTCTGATGTATTCCGATTAAAATAAACCACAGATTAGAATTTTGGAGTTGTAATGCAATACCGTTGCCCGAAGTGTCAAAGCCCGAAAATCATGCCTGTTGCGCAAGCAGGCCAAGCAGCTCCACGTCCGGTGGTGCCAAAAAGCCTGGTATTTCTGATTCCAGCCATTTTTATTTTATTGCTGCTGGTGCTGATTAGTATTGCCATGTGGATTTTTGGGGATGGTGCGGGCACTACCCTACAAACAACAACCGTAATTGTCTTTGTGATCTGTTTAATTGCCGGCTTCATGTTCTATCGTGATTTGCCAGATTTTAAAATTTCAATGCAGGCTTTTATGCAAAACCAGAAGAAATGGAAATGCCGCGAGTGCAACCATGAGTGGGAAATCTGATTTTTCTCATTGACTTAAAAAAGCTGCATCTGGCGTTGATCAGGATAGCTCCCAACGCCAGCCCATGATTATAAAAAGGTAAAAAATCATCTCCTTCAATGAAGTGCTAAAAGTATTGCACACTTCCTGCGATCGCTACACGCCTTCCTTCTATATCTATATAGCGCGACCAGGATAATACCCATCTCTTTATAGCTCTCTATTCAAACTACATAAAAAAACCAGCCCGAAGGCTGGTTTTTTATTTAGATGGGATTAACCACCAATTTTGCGATATTTCTGACGCTTGGTAATCAGGTCATCACCATCACGTTTACGACGGTATTCTTCGAACTCCGCATAGTTACCAGTGAAGAATTCAGGGGTTTCACCTTCGAATGACAAGATGTGCGTTGCAATACGGTCCAGGAACCAACGGTCATGCGAGATCACCATCACGGTACCCGGGAAGACCAGAATTGCATCTTCAAGCGCACGTAAAGTTTCGATGTCCAGGTCGTTTGACGGTTCATCGAGCAGGATGACGTTAGCGCCCATTTGCAGGATTTTTGCCAGTTGTAAACGGTTACGCTCACCACCTGACAATTGACCAACACGTTTTTGCTGATCTTGGCCTTTAAAGTTAAAGCGACCAATATAAGCACGTGACGCAATTTCGTATTCACCAATACGTAAGATGTCTAAACCGCCAGACACTTCTTCCCACACGGTTTTGTTGTCATCTAGCGTGTCACGAATCTGACCCACGTAAGCGACTTTAACCGATTCACCCAGTGTTACCGTACCGGTATCTGGCTGCTCTTCACCAGTCATCATACGAAACAGTGTGGTTTTACCTGCACCGTTCTCACCCACAATACCGACAATTGCTGCAGGTGGTACAGTGAAGGTTAAATCTTTATACAGGGTACGATCACCAAATGACTTGCTGATGCCTTCAACCTCAACCACCTTGTTACCCAAACGTGGACCAGGTGGAATGTAGATTTCAGAAGTTTCGTTACGCTGCTGGAATTCGCGTGAGTTCAGCTCTTCAAAACGCTCCATACGCGCTTTGTTTTTCTTTTGCTGACCTTTAGCATTTGAACGAACCCATTCAAGTTCTTTTTTCAATGCCTTCGCAAAAGATTCTTCCTGCTTCTGCTCTTGCTCTAAACGCGCGTTCTTTTGCTCTAACCAAGACGAATAGTTGCCTTGATATGGAATACCATGTCCGCGGTCAAGCTCCAGAATCCACTCGGCAACGTTATCAAGGAAGTAACGGTCGTGGGTAATCGCCACGATGGTGCCCGGGAAGTCTTTCAGGAAACGTTCTAACCATGCAACAGATGATGCATCTAAATGGTTCGTCGGTTCGTCCAGCAGCAGCATGTCTGGTTTAGACAATAGCAAACGGCACAGTGCCACACGACGGCGCTCACCACCTGAAAGCTTAGTCACATCTGCATCCCATGCTGGCAGGTTTAATGCCGCTGCGGCTTGCTCCAGCTGGTTATTCAGGTTGTGCGCATCCCAAGTCTGAATAATGGCTTCCAGCTTTTCCTGCTCTTTTGCAAGCGCATCAAAGTCTGCATCTTCAGCTGCATATTCAGCGAATACTTCGTCCAGACGCGCTAATGCATCAAGGGCTTCACGTACGCCATCTTCCACGTTACCACGAACGTCTTTGGTTGGATCGAGCGGTGGTTCTTGCTCAAGGTAGCCGATTTTAATTCCTGGCTGTGCACGTGCTTCACCAGAGAAATCTTTATCTACGCCCGCCATAATACGAAGCAAGGTCGATTTACCTGCACCGTTTAGACCAAGCACACCAATTTTTGCGCCTGGGAAAAATGATAAAGAGATGTCTTTTAAGATTTCGCGCTTCGGCGGAACCATCTTCGACACTCGGTTCATCGTATAAATATATTGGGCCACGTAGGACTCCTCAATAGAAAAACCAATTTCGGGGGCAAAACCGCCACCCCTACTCAAATGAGCGAAAAAATAATCGGCTATTATACCTGAAAGCCAGAAAAAGATAAGGGATCGGCCTCATCTTCCACGCTTTGTTACAACTCTTTAAAGTGTCCAAAATTCAGGTATACATTGCAGCCTTATCCGCCTTTGAAATTTTAAAATGAGGGTGTCTTTATGAAATTTAAAGATAATTATTGCAGATATTTCCCTCTTTATTTCATAAATAGACCTGCTACACTTGATCAAAATATAACTCACGCAAGATGAACGAAAAATGACGTATAAAGCTGAAACTTTGGCCATTCATGCTGGCTACACCCCTGAACCGACCACCAAAGCTGTGGCAGTACCCATTTACCAGACCACCTCTTATGCCTTTGACAATACCCAGCACGGTGCCGATCTGTTCGATTTAAAAGTACAAGGCAATATTTATACCCGTATCATGAACCCGACCACGGCAGTGCTGGAACAACGCGTGGCAGCGCTCGAAGGTGGGATTGGTGCGCTGGCACTGGCCTCGGGGATGGCTGCAATTACCTATACCATTCAGACCCTGGCCGAAGCCGGCGATAATATTGCATCGGTTTCAACCCTGTATGGCGGTACCTACAACCTGTTCGCACATACGTTGCCCAAACAGGGCGTCGAAGTCCGTTTCTTTGATTATCAGAACCCGGAAGCCTTACGCGAACTAATTGATGACAAAACCAAACTGGTTTTTGTGGAATCCATTGGTAATCCGCTCGGCAATATTATTGATTTAGAAGCCATCTCCCAAATTGCGCATGAATATGGCATTCCGGTGGTGGTGGATAACACGGTGGCCACACCGGTGCTGCAAAAATCCTTTGATTTTGGTGCCGATATTGTGGTGCATTCGCTGACCAAATATATTGGCGGTCATGGCACTTCGATTGGTGGAATTATTGTCGATAGCGGTAAATTCCCGTGGGGTAAATATCCTGAACGTTTTAAATCTCTAAATACCCCTGACCCAAGCTATCACGGGGTGAATTATGTCGAAGCCTTGGGCGAAGCGGCCTTTATTGCCCGCGCCCGCGTGGTGCCACTACGCAATACCGGTGCAGCGATTAGCCCACATAATGTTTTCCTGATTCTACAAGGACTGGAAACCTTAAGCCTGCGCATGGAACGTCATACCGAAAATGCCCAAAAAGTGGCGGAATATTTGCAGCAGCACCCTAAAGTGAAATGGGTCAATTACGCCGGTTTAAAAGATCATCCACAACATGCGCTGGCGCAAAAATATGTTAAAGGCAAACCGTCTGCGATTCTATCCTTTGGTGTGCAAGATGGCCGTGAAGGCGGCACCCGCTTTATTGATGCGCTGCAACTGTTTACCCGTTTAGTCAATATTGGCGATGCCAAGAGTCTGGCCTGCCACCCGGCTACAACAACGCATCGACAATTAAATGATGAAGAGCTGAAAGCGGCGGGGGTAAGTGAAGATATGGTGCGCCTGTCGATTGGCATTGAACATATTGATGATTTGATTGCTGATCTGGAGCAGGCACTGGCTAGCGTCTAATTATTGCAATTTCACGACAAACGGTCTGCTTTTGCGCTGCAATGGCAGACTTTTTGCTTTTTAAACATAGAAACAAGGACTTGCTTTGTCGAAAAATTTTAAGCAGAATTTACCAATCCACCAAAACACCCCATTAGAGCAATTACTCTAAAATAACTTTCAATTTCAAGCACTTATTTTATAGCTTTTTTTTAAACTTCGGTTATTATAATGCCCATCATAACAGCCCGAACCAATAAGATTGGGCGCAAAAATTCAAATAACAAAGACCATTGAGTCTGATCTTTTAATCAAGCAGGGATACGAGTGTGAAGGCAAAACTAGAGAAACTTTTCAAGAAAAAAGTAAATGGAAAAACCGTACTGATTACCGGTGCATCCAGTGGTATCGGACTGACCACCGCTTATCGTCTGGCAGAGGCGGGAGCGCATGTGCTGCTGGTGGCACGTACCCAGGAAACCCTGGAGCAGGTCAAAGCAGAGATTGAAGCCAAAGGCGGCAAAGCATCTATTTTCCCGTGTGATTTAAATGATTGGGAAGCCATTGACCAGACTTCAAAAGATATTTTAGCGTCTGTCGATCATATTGATATTTTAGTTAACAATGCCGGACGTTCAATCCGTCGTGCCGTGCATGAATCTTTAGACCGTTTCCACGATTTTGAACGCACCATGCAGCTGAATTATTTTGGTGCCGTGCGTCTGGTGATGAATATTCTGCCACAAATGATGGTACGTCGTAGCGGCCAGATTATTAACATCAGCTCGATTGGCGTATTGGCCAATGCGACCCGTTTCTCGGCTTATGTTGCCTCTAAAGCCGCATTGGATGCTTTTAGCCGCTGTCTATCGGCCGAAGTACATTCACACAATATTGCAATTACCTCCATTTATATGCCACTGGTGCGTACTCCAATGATCGCACCCACCAAAATGTATAAATATGTTCCTACCCTTTCACCGGAACAGGCGGCCGATTTAATCTGCTATGCCATTGTGAAACGTCCGAAGAAAATTGCCACACATTTAGGCCGTTTGGCTTCAATTACTTATGCGATTGCACCGGATATTAACAACAAGCTGATGTCGATTGGTTATAACCTGTTCCCAAGTTCATCGGCTTCGGTGGGTCAGCCACAAAAGCTGAACTGGGTACAAAAAGCGTATGCCCGTTTGTTCCCGGGTGAACACTGGTAAAATAATCCTTTTTAAAGACCTGTCTAATGACAGGTCTTTTTATGTTATAAAACCCCTCATTTTGAACAGTTAAAGTAAGACTATGCGGACCTTTTCCCTTATTCTGCAATATGGGTGTTTTGCCTTTGCCCTGTTTCTGGGCTATCAGGTGGCGATGGCGCTATATCATCAGGATTATGAGCTGATGGAATTGATTGCCGATGTGGGCACGATTCTGATCTGTATTGATTTAGGTGTGTTTTTATTTTCCAGTAAAGCTGCCAATAAGCTGAGTTTGCAGGAATATGCCAAACAGCTGGAACAGCCGCCTACGCCACTGGTGAGTTTTACCCGCAAGCTGGGGCATTTGGGCATTATGCTGATTTTATGTAGCTGGATTGTGCCGATGATTTAAACCATAGCCCGCATACAATAAGAGGGCTGATGCATTACTCTATGGCCGTCAGCTCCTCAAATCCACAACTTAAAAGAAATTCATACGTTGCATCATAATCTTTGACTGGTCGTGTCCAATCTTGACCATCGACACGCGGTATATATAACACCATTCCCTGACGCGCACGTGTTAATAAAACACGATAGGCATTAAGTAAATATTTTTTATTGGCCTCATGGCGTATACGTTGCCAGCGACTTCCTCTAAAACTCTGATAACACCATTGTTGATCAAAATAAAAGTTTATATCCCAAGCCACACAGCTATAGTCGATTTCCAAGCCTTGTATATCAAACTCAGTAGCCACATCTTCTAAATAATAAGCAGAACGTACATCTTGGGCTGTATTTAAAAACCAATCAGATGGATTGATTTTATTTTTAACGTCTAAACCTTCTGCTTTTAAACGTCGTCCACCCGAGCTGGCCACAATGCCATAACGCTCAGAGCCCTTGGCTTTTCCTTTTAACCATTGTTTAGCTTGCTTTAAGTCTCGACACAACACAATAGGATAATTCTGTTGAATCTGCTGATAAATTTGCTTTGCCAATGCAGGTTGATTAGCCAATACGGCATGAACTAAATGCGAGACACGTTCACTTCTAAATGAGCGAACAGAAGTCGCCAGATGTAAGTTTGGCTCATGTTGACCATGTGCTTTTAACCAGGCAATTTGCTCATTCGACTCAAGATAAACATGCTGCTGTAGAATTTGATCAGAATAATAAACGGTCCAATCCTGAAATGAATGTTGCAGTGCGGCCACCCATTCCGAAACACCAGCCTCACCGGTATTAATTTCTTGTCCCCCCCCAATTAAACAGACAATCACACACCAATCTTGATGCCGATCCATCACATCAATGAGAAATTCAGGCTCAGACATTGCAAAATTTTCAATCCCCTTCTTTTGTTTCATAAAATTGGAGACTTGCTCTTTTTGCCAAGCGCGTTGTGCTTCATCAAAAATCACCACTTTTTCAACAGGCACTTCTGTTGACCGCAAATAGTGATCACGAAAATGATGAATATTTTGAATAAAGGTTTTAGCACGACGTGCGGCATCGGTACGTTTAATGGTTTGATGATTTTGCTTGCTACTCTGCACCATATCTCGAATTAAGGCTTCTTGTAACACTTCTACCAGCGGACCATTTCCGGACAAAAATACAGAATGTTCTGACTCATCTGCCTTTAAACGCTGATTGGCAATATTTAAGCCCGCTAAAGTTTTCCCTGCACCCGGAACACCAGTTAAGAAACAGATGGCTTTCTTTTTATTGTTCTTAGACTGCTCAATAATATATTTAATGCGCCGAGAAGTAATTTCTAAATTCATCGCCCCTGCATCACTTCGCGAAATATCTTCAACCCGATGTCCTTGATAGAGCGCTTGAGCTGCTTCAATAATGGTCGGCGTAGGCTTATAACTTGAATTGATCCAAGTCTCCAGATCAAAATCCGTAGTTTCAGAAAAATTCTCTACAGCTTGTCCCAAAACCTCAGCCAAATTCTCTGCATTACAACACAGCACATCATTTAGCTCGCGTATGGCTGACCAATTTTGCTCAACAGCCTGAGCATGTGTAGCAACCAATACCGGGACGATGCTTTGATGATGACTCCCGGCATGAAAGTTTAATAAGTCCAAACCATAATCAATAACCTGTGTTTTAGCTTGGGGAGTAAATTGCCGCTCCCCCACTTTAAACTCCACCACAAAAATTAAGTCATGAATAATAAGAATGTTATCTACGCGCTTCCCCATACGCGGAATACTAAATTCAAAAAAGATTTGCCCAGCCTCAAACTGGAGCAGCTGCTGTTTGAGTAGTTGAATTTGTTTTAACCAAGCATTTTTCTGCAATTCATCTAATGCAAACTGATGATGATGGGCTAAATGACCTAAAATCGCTTCTTCTGTTGTGGCGACAAATTTTTTAAATTCATTTTGATAATAGCTTTTTAACATCTTTCAATTTCAATGATTTTTTAATCAATATACTGAAAATCAAAATAAAAAACCTCCCAATTGGGAGGTTTTTTCAAAGCTAAAGATTACTTCGAACCTTTAATCCCGGCTTGCAATAACAATGCACCTAAACCACCAATCTTATTGTCTTGCGGCTTTTTGCCCTGAGGACGATCACCCTGCGGACGCGCCTGTTGCGGACGTTTACCCTGCGGCTTACGTTCAGTACGCTGTTCATTTTGGTCACGGCGTGGCTGACGTGGCGCTTTCGCTGCAGCAGCACCTTCCGGACGCATCGACAGGTTCACACGGTTACGCTCAACATCTACCGTTAAAACACGCACCTGAACAATTTGACCCGGTTTCACCACTTTATGCGGATCAGACACGAATTCATTGGCCAGTTCAGAAATATGGACTAAACCGTCCTGATGTACACCGACATCCACAAAGGCACCGAAGTTGGTGACATTGGTGACCACACCTTCTAGCTGCATGCCTTCAGACAATTGTGATACTTCAGTAATATCATCACGGAATTTAGCGGTACGGAATTCCGGACGCGGGTCACGGCCCGGCTTTTCAAGTTCGCTCAGCACGTCCTGAATGGTTGGTAAACCAAACTGGTCATCTACAAATTCTTCTGCATTGACCTGACGGATAATTTCAGTATTGCCAATAATATCTTTGACTGTGGTCGCTTTGGCTTCGACAATTTTAGACACCAGCGCATACGATTCCGGGTGCACCGCAGAGGCATCTAAAGGCTCAGAACCATTTTGAATACGCAAGAAACCTGCCGCCTGTTCAAAAGTACGCTCACCTAAACGTGGCACTTTTTTCAGGGCCTGACGATTATCAAAACGGCCATTTTCCTTACGGAAGTCCACGATTTGCTGGGCAATTGATTTGTTCAGACCAGCGATATAACCCAGAATTGCTGCAGATGCCGTATTCACATCCACACCTACCGAGTTCACACAGTCTTCCACCACCGCTTCCAGGGTTTTGGCCAAACCAGTCTGGTTCACATCGTGCTGATACTGACCCACACCAATTGATTTCGGATCAATTTTCACCAGCTCTGCCAATGGATCTTGTAAACGACGGGCAATGGATACTGCACCGCGAATCGACACATCCAGTTCTGGAAGTTCTTGTGAAGCCAGTTCAGAAGCTGAATAAACCGAAGCACCTGCTTCAGACACTGATACACGGGTCAGTTTCAGGTCAGAATTCGCGGCCATCATTTCAGCCACTAACGCTTCAGTTTCACGGCTTGCGGTACCGTTACCAATCGCGATTAAATCGACGTTAAATTCACGGCAAAGACGCGCCAGTTCCGTTAATGAACCGGCTTTATCATCTTTTGGTGCAAATGGATAAATAGTGCTGTGCGCCAATACATCGCCTGATTCATTCACTACCGCCAGTTTCACACCGGTACGGATGCCCGGGTCAACGCCCAGCGTCGTACGTGCGCCAGCAGGTGCAGACAGCAGCAGATGACGGAGATTTTCAGCAAACACCTGCATTGCTTCTGCTTCAGCCGCCAGACGTTTTTCAGTCAGTAAGGAATGCTCAATGGTCGGGCGAACTTTACCCAGCCAGAACAGTTTTGCGGTCTGCTTTAAATAGTCCTGACGCGCTTGTGGCTGCACGGCATCTAAATTGTATTCGGTTTCAATACGTGCCAGTGGTGCTTCATCTTCACCATCAACTTTTAAGCCCAGCACGTTTTCCTGACGGCCGCGCAGCATGGCCAGCAAACGGTGCGATGGTACTTTGTTCAGGCTTTCAGAGAAATCGAAGTAATCACGGAATTTTTTACCAACTTCTTTTTTCTCATCACTGGCCACCAGACTTTTCAGCACAGCGGTTTTGGCAAAGGTTGCTTTCAGTTCGGTGGTGAGTGCAATATTTTGCGCCCAGTCATCAATTAAAATGTGCTGAATGGCATCGAGCTGGCTTTCCAGGTCTGGATAATCTTCATGGCTAAAGCCTGCAAGCGCTTCTACTGGATCAATCGCTTCTGCAAAGATTTTCTCTGCGATTGGACCCAAGCCGGCTTCTTTGGCTTTAAAAGATTTGCTGGTACGTTTTGGACGGTACGGCGCGTAAATTTCTTCTAAGGCATTTTTAGTTTCAGCCGCATTCACACGTGCCAATAAATCATCAGATAATTTATTTTGTTCTTTTAGTGATTCAATCACTTTTTCACGGCGTTCAAACAAATCACGCAAATACGCTAAACGTGTATCGAGCTGGCGAAGTTGCGTATCGTCTAAGCCCTGCGTTACTTCTTTACGGTAACGTGCAATAAAAGGAACACTGGCACCTTCATCAATGAGTTTGATGGCAGCTTCTACCTGATTTGGACGTACGGCAAGTTCTTTTGCCAACTGCTGAACTAAGTCAGTCATCGTGTTTGATCCCACAAGGATAAGTACTAAATGGCATGATTATAAAGACCAGGCCCATAAAATCCACAATTGTTTTATGAAATTTACAGATGGCGATTCTTGCCAATTCGCAGATATTTCACATTTTTGCGGTAAATTCATCATTTCAGGGCCTTTTCTTCCCCAAATTGTGGGATTTATCTTCTATCATAGATGTATATATTTGGTATCTATGTCTTGATTTTAACTGCAATATTTGTTGCTTTAGAGCATAGTCAAGGCATACAGATGAATCGTATACTCAAAGTCAGTGAAAGCTTTGCATACGACCACAATAAAGAATAAAGGAGCACATCATGAGTTTAGTTGTACCTGCTGAAAATACAGATGCCGTACATACCGAAACTGACCGCGTTGAACGCATTCTCGTTGTCGATGATGATGTGCGTTTGCGTACGCTGTTACAGCGTTTTCTGGAAGATAAAGGTTTCGTGGTCAAAACTGCCCATGATGCTACGCAAATGGATCGCCTGTTACAACGCGAGCTGTTTTCCCTGATCGTGCTCGATTTCATGCTGCCGGTTGAAGATGGCCTGAGCATTTGCCGCCGTTTACGCCAGTCCAGCATTGATACGCCAATTATCATGCTGACCGCACGCGGCAGCGACTCAGACCGTATTGCCGGCCTTGAAGCAGGTGCCGATGACTATCTGCCAAAACCGTTTAACCCGAACGAACTGTTAGCGCGTATTCGTGCCGTATTACGCCGTCAGGTACGTGAAGTCCCAGGCGCACCAAGCCAGCAGATGGAAGTGGTCAGCTTTGGACCGTGGGCGCTAGATCTTTCGACCCGTACCCTGACCCGTGAAGGTCAAGTCGTGACTTTAACTACAGGTGAGTTCGCAGTGTTAAAAGCGCTGGTACAACATCCTCGTGAACCGCTGACCCGCGACAAGCTGATGAATCTGGCGCGTGGCCGTGAATGGGGTGCAATGGAACGTTCGATTGATGTGCAAGTGTCTCGTTTACGTCGCCTGATTGAAGAAAACCCGGCACGTGCGCGTTATATTCAAACGGTGTGGGGTGTGGGTTATGTCTTTGTTCCAGATGGTGCGGAATAAAGCTCACTCATCGAATCTATGACGGAGTCTTACGGTCTATTCCCCACTGATGGGATACAACCTGCGGTTCGCCTTACTTTTGTTTCGGCAAAAGTAAGCAAAACCATTGTCATCCGCAAAACTCGGCAAATTCCGTCATTTCAACCAATATTTCGCAGAAACATAAGTAATTTACTTGAGTCCTGCCTCAAACAGTTGCGGATGACCTAACGCGTATCCAATTTTGGGGGAGAACTTTCCCTTTTTAAAAAGGACTCATTGTGAAACTCGACCCCATCGATCCACAAGACTTTACCGACTTTGAAACCTATTCAGAACGCAAACGCACGCCGTGGGAACGCTTTCTGGATAAAATCAAACCGCGCTCGGCTGCCATGCGGACCACCGTGCTGGTGCTGTTTGTGGTGATTTTCAGTCTGTTTATGTCACTATGGTTCTTTTGGCGCACCCTGTATCTGCCAGAAATCCAGCAACATGCCCGTTATCTGGCAGTTGAACTGGAAATTCTAAACAATCCGGAATTACGGATTTTCCATAATGATGCCGAAGTCGATGTGGATGCCTGGCTAAAAAACCGGGTCGGGATTGAATACATTACCGATCCCAAGGAATATCCAAATGTCCGTGACAAGGTTATTGCCGAATTCTTTACCCGACAAATCGAGAAAAAACTGGCCAATGAACTCAAAGCCGATGATGTAACCGTGTATTTCCAGTTCAAGCCCAGCCCACGTATCTGGATTCAAACGCCGGAAATGAACGGCCACTGGGTTCGTGAACCATTAAAAACCTATGCCAACTACAGCCCGGAACTGGTGTTTGGCTGGCTGCTCGGCATTCCACTGCTGTCTGCGATTATTATTCTGACCTTGGTGCGTCAGCTGAACCGGCCATTACGCCGTTTGCAGGAAGCGGCCAACACCTATAGTCAAACCGGCAAAGCGCCTTATTTAGAAACCAACCACGGCCCACTGGAAATCCGTCAGGTGAATCAGGCTTTTAACCAGATGATTTTTACCCTGGAACAGACCGAGCGTGACCGCCGGATTATGCTGGCCGGAATTTCGCATGACCTGCGCACGCCTCTGACCCGGATTCGCCTGAGTGCAGAAATGATGCCGGATGAAGACTTTTTAAAAGAAGGCCTGATTTACGATGTCGAAGATATGGACGCCATTTTGGACCAGTTCATTTCCTATATGCGTGATGGCTCGGATGAAGAACTGCAAGATACCGATTTAAATGCCTTGTTACAGGAACTGGTGATCCAGTTTAAACCGCTGGACATTCGCTTTAGCCCGGAAGAATTACCAATTCTGCAGGCACGCAGCCTGTCGCTGAAACGCTTGATTGGCAACCTGATTAACAATGCCAAGCGTTATGGCACTGAACCGATTGAGCTGTCTGCCAAAGTGCAGGAACAATTTATCTGCATTAGTGTGGCCGATCATGGTGAAGGCATTCCTGAAGATCAGATTGAATCTTTAATGCAGCCTTTTGTGCGTGGGAATGCCGCACGTACCGTCCAAGGTAGCGGTTTAGGTCTGGCCATTGTGAAACGGATTGTCGATATTCACCAAGGCGAGCTGATTATTCGCAATCGCGAGCACGGTGGACTGGAAGTCATCATCTCTTTACCGCTGCCCGAACAGCCAGATGATGAAAAAAACAACAGCAGCACCCTAGAAAAAATTAAGCAAAGTATTACAGAACATTTCTAAATCATGCTTAAACATTGATCAATCAGTTCTTGGTGAAGATTTGGCTTTTAATTTTTATTATTGAATTTTCAACAAGATAAAAAGCATCAAATATATTTATACCTGCATTTTTTGAAAAAATTAGACCTTAGCCTAACAGGTATGCAAAATGGCTTTTTTGATGGGTACAATCGCCATCAGTTCTGATTTTTCAAACGAGAGTAAACCATGTCCCTAGATCGCATCCGTTTAGCTTCCCTACATGACAAGGTTATGAGTGCGGAGCAAGCTGCTCAATTCATCCAAGACGGTATGACTGTTGGTATGAGTGGCTTTACACGTGCCGGTGAAGCGAAAGCTGTTCCTTTGGCTTTAGTGAAACAAGCACAAGCGAATCCTCTAAAAATTACATTAATTACTGGTGCGAGCTTAGGGAACGATCTCGACAAACAACTGACTGAAGCCGGTGTACTGGCACGTCGTCTGCCTTTCCAAGTGGATAACACTTTACGTAAAGCCATCAACAAAGGCGAAGTCATGTTCATCGATCAGCACTTGTCTGAAACAGTTGAGCAAATGCGTAACCAGCAGCTGAAAAAGCCAGATGTAGCGGTAATTGAAGCCGTTGCAATTACTGAAGATGGCGGCATCGTGCCAACCACTTCTGTAGGTAACTCTGCAAGCTTTGCAATTTTTGCTGAAAAAGTCATTGTTGAAATCAACACCAACTTAAGCCCGGCGTTTGAAGGCTTACACGACATTTATATCCCGACCTATCGTCCTACCCGTCAACCAATTCCGTTGACCAAAGTTGACGAGCGTATCGGTACTCAAGCAATTAACATCGATCCTGCAAAAATCGTTGGTATCGTATTTAACAGCGAATTACATGACTCTCCATCAACTGTCACTGCACCAGATGACGAGACTCAATCAATTGCCAACCACTTGATCGCATTCTTTGAAAAAGAAGTAGCTGAAGACCGTTTACCGAAAAACCTCGGTCCTTTACAAGCAGGTATTGGTTCAATCGCTAACGCAGTATTGACCGGCTTGAAAGAATCAAACTTCGAAGACCTGATCATGTACTCAGAAGTACTGCAAGACTGTACTTTCGAACTGATTGATGCCGGTAAAATGAAGTTCGCTTCAGGTTCATCTATTACCCTGTCTGCGAAATACGGCGAGAAAGTATTTAACAACCTAGAACAGTACAAAGACAAATTAGTTCTGCGTCCACAGGAAATTTCAAACCACCCTGAACTGGTACGTCGTTTAGGTATTATCGGCATCAACACTGCGCTTGAGTTCGATATCTACGGTAACGTGAACTCCACTCACGTATGCGGTACCAAAATGATGAACGGTATTGGTGGTTCAGGTGACTTCGCGCGTAACGCTCACCTGGCCATTTTCGTGACCAAGTCTATTGCCAAAGGCGGCGACATTTCATCTGTTGTTCCATTTGCATCACACATTGACCATGCAGAACACGACGTTGACATTCTGGTGACTGAACAGGGTCTTGCCGATCTTCGTGGTCTGGCACCGCGTGAGCGCGCTCGTGCGATTATCGACAACTGTGCACACCCAATGTACCGTGATGCATTAAACGACTACTTCGACCGCGCATGTGCAAAAGGCGGCCACACTCCTCACCTGTTACGTGAAGCGTTGGCTTGGCACAGCAACTTCGAAGAAAATGGTCACATGCTGGCCCAAGAAGCAGCGGTAAAAACGGCTTAATCTCGGCCTGAATCAGATCTAAAAAAACGCTCCTCTGGAGCGTTTTTTTATGGCTGGACAGTTTCCCCTGTCACGTCATCTATTATCGGGTCGGGTTGCGTAACTGTGAGCTAATATCGGGGAACAAGCTATTGCCCAGATTCATCTCATAATCGACCACGCCTAACGAAACATTGGGTAAATCAAGCTGAATCTGTCCATCCGGGCCACGAAATGGCGCCAGCAGGGTTTCCAGGCCACGTAGCGGGTTATCCGACTGCAGACCGGCGGCAATCGCCAGAATATGCTGCCGCAACGCGGGAGAAAGATGATCCATATTGACCGGTTCTTTGGCCGGCATGGTAATCAGGACAGGCGGGTCCGGGTCAATTACCCGGTTTTGAGTGTCCTGCTGAATTTGCATGATCCGGTGCTGTAATGCCTTACGCTTTGCACGATCTTCCTGATACGGAATAAAGCCCACTTCCTGACGTAGTTCAGGTTCTGCCATGACCTGAAGCGTTGCTAGACGCTCGGGTTGCGCCCAGACCGACGTTGAGCCGATTCCCAGCATAATCATTACAGTCGAGGAGAACATCTGAAAGCGCGTCATACACGGCCTCCTGAACAGTAATGAAACATGTCTCTCTATTAAGCGCCAGAATGCAATCTTATTCAGCAGGATTCGTGTTATTAAGCTGTTATTAGCGTAACTGTGTTCCCGATCTGATCAGACCCAGTGAATCTTGAAGATGAAAGATGAAAGATGAAAGATGAAAGATGAAAGATGAAAGATGAAAGATGAAAGATCATGCTGCCATTTTTTAAATGCCATAAAAAAAAGCCCCTGCAATGCAGGGGCTTTTTGAATATGGTGGCGAGACCCAGGATCGAACTGGGGACACACGGATTTTCAATCCGTTGCTCTACCAACTGAGCTATCACGCCGATGCCGTGTATTAAGCCGCATCTGGGGAAATTAGTCAATATAAATCATGACATTTTTATTTAATCGAGTATTTTTTACCCAAAAAAAATCCCTGATGGGATCAGGGATTGAAAACGTTTAAACGTTTGAATATGGTGGCGAGACCCAGGATCGAACTGGGGACACACGGATTTTCAATCCGTTGCTCTACCAACTGAGCTATCACGCCGATGACGCGTATTAAACAATCTCCGCCCGGTGCCGTCAAGCAGCTTTTGCATAAATTCAAGTATTTGTTTACTTTTACAGCATTTTGTACGCTGTCTGCTTATTTTTTAAGTGAAACGCCCATGATTCCAGTCATTTGCAGGCCAGCAGATAAAAAAAGAGAGGCGATTAGCCTCTCTTGAATTTCATTTTAACTCGCTTAGAGCTTGTCCAGATGTGCCAGACAGCGGTGAATTGCGCCACAGCCCGGTTCAAACTGATTCACGCCTTTGGCTTCTTCCATGCGGCAGACTTCACTGACCAGACGCTCGGCCACACCGCGACCACGATTGGCCGGATGCACCACAATATATTCCAGGGTCCTGCTTTCGCCCTGCCCGGTACACCAAATTGCACCAATTAATTTTGTATTAAATTCTGCGGTATAAAGTAGGGTATACTGGTTCAGATGTTGCTCGAGTTGCTCTACCGCATCCTGGCCATCACCAAACTCTGGACTGGTGTCATACAGTCGCTCAAGCTGGCTGCGCACTTCATCATTTTCCAGTGAAGTATAAGCATGTACGGTAATAGGCATTGATTAACCCTCCTGAGCAATCTAATATGCTGGGACTTCGTCGCAGCGAAACATTTTTACATCCATCATTTTTAACGTTTTTTGAGGAACGTGTCCATGGCAGAGCGTATCAGTGAAGTGGTAAGAAACACTAACGAAACCAAAATTCGAGTTCGTTTAAACCTCGACGGTACCGGTCAAGGCACACTCAACACTGGTATTCCATTTTTAGACCATATGATTGATCAAATCAAGCGACACGGTTTGTTTGATATTGATATTCATTGTGATGGCGATCTGGAAATTGATGACCACCATACCGTAGAAGACTGTGGTATTACCCTGGGTCAGGCCTTTGCACAGGCACTGGGCGATAAAAAAGGCTTAAAGCGTTATGGTCACTTCTATGCCCCACTCGATGAATCTTTAAGCCGTGCCGTGGTGGATTTATCTGGTCGTCCGGGCCTGTTTATGGATGTGCCATTTACTCGCGCCACCATTGGCCGTTTTGATGTCGATTTATTCTCTGAATTCTTCCAGGGCTTTGTGAACCACTCGCTAATGACCGTACACATCGACAACCTGAAAGGCAAAAACAGCCACCACCAGATTGAAAGCGTGTTTAAAGCCTTTGCGCGCGCACTGCGTATGGCCTGTGAAATTGATCCACGTGCTGCAAATACTGTGGCATCGACCAAAGGTACCCTGTAATGACCCGTATTGCCCTTCTTGATTATGGCATGGGGAATTTGCACTCTGCCGCCAAAGCTTTGGAACACGTCGGTGCTACGGTGGATGTCACCAATGACCCGAAACTGATTGCCCAGGCCGATAAAATCGTGTTTCCGGGTGTCGGCGCCATGCGCGACTGTATGCAAGGCATGCATGAAGCCGGGATCGATGAGGTCGTGCGTCAGGCGGTGTTTAATAAACCGGTACTGGCCATTTGTGTGGGTATGCAGGCGCTGATGCAACATTCCGAAGAAAATGGCGGTGCCGATGCACTGGGTATTTTTGAAGGGGTGGTAAAACGCTTCCCGGAGGTTGAAGGTCTAAAAGTGCCACACATGGGCTGGAACCAGGTGCATCAGGTTGACCCGAGCCATCCAATGTGGAACAACATTGAACAGGATGCACGTTTCTATTTCGTGCACAGCTTCTATGTCGAGCCGAAAGACAGCACAATTGTGGCAGCGACCTGTGACTATGGGCTGCAATTCTGTACCGCCCTGCACAAAGACAACCTGTTCGCGACCCAGTTCCACCCGGAAAAAAGCCATACTGCTGGTCTGCAACTGTTAAAGAACTTTGTCGACTGGAAGATTTAACACCCTTCCTCTGTTGCGCAAGATGTATAAAGCCGGGTTCGTCCCGGCTTTGTTTTCACCTATTTTTTATTTCTTTCTTTTTTAAGCAATTTTTAGTAATATTTGACTTCTTTTTATACAACTCAATAAAAATAAAACAGGTAATTCAAAAATGCATAGCACCACTCATACCCAACACATCACGACACAAGATTCGGCACTCAGCGCGGCGGGGCGTTTTGGACGTTTCTCCTATCTGGCCTGGAACTGCCTGATTGCACTGTTAATGATTCCGGTTTTTCTGGTTTTGGCCCTGCTCTTTCCCGGGCTGATGAATATTGACCCTGCTGGCGGCATTCCGCTCACCCCGCTGGTGCTGGGCGCACTGATTTATCTGGGGGTGTTATATCTGATGTTTATTTTCACCATCCGCCGTCTGCATGACCGTAACCATACCGGCTGGCTGTCGTTACTGATGCTGGTTCCGGTGGCCAACCTGCTGCTGATGCTGTATCTGTTTTTCGCCCCGGGCGATCAGCGTGTTAACAGCTATGGCCCGCCACGTGCCACGGCTGGCTGGGAAGCGGCGCTGGCCTGGATTTATATTATTCTGTTGGTACTGCTATTTGCGTTTGCCATCTTTGGCGCAGTGCTGGCCTAAAAGGTCCCGCTTGCTTAAAATAGGGCCTGACAATTCAGGCCTTATTTTTTATCGCCAGCCCAAGGAAAAGATGGCATGAGCTTATCTTCAACATCACCCCATATGCCCTCTTCCAGCCAACTGGAACAGTTGCCGCGCTTTCAAAGTCTGCCGCCCTCTAAAATTCACCTGATTCAAACGCTGGCCGAATGTCAGCACTATGCGCATGAGCTGAGTATTGCGGCGGTACTCGGCTTTGATTCTGAATCCAAACCAATTTTTAAAAGCGGCGAAGTGTCGGATGGCCCGCACCTGATTCAGCTGGCGACGCTAGATCGGGCCTATCTGTTTCAGATGAATGAGGAAATCTGGAGCTTTCTCAAGCCAATCTTCGCCAATCGTGACCAAATTAAAGTCGGCTTTGGCCTGAAAAATGATGCCCATCTGTTTCGTAAAAAAGGCGTGGAACTGAACAGTGTGCTGGAACTGTCCAAATGCTTTCACAGCTTTGGCTTTAAAAACCCGGTCGGATTAAAACATGCCATGGCGCTGCTGTTTCAGGTCTATTTTCCCAAAAGCAAACGGCTCAGCACCTCGAACTGGGCCAATCCGGTATTAAGCACAGCACAAATGGAATATGCCGCCGCCGATGCTTATGCCCCGGTACTGGTTTTTGAAGAATTGTTGCGTTTGGGCCTGTTGCCGAAACAGATTCCCAATACCTCGCTCAAACTCAGAATCCGGCCATCTAAAACCCCGCCCTAAACCGCTTTGAAGATCAAGCTGCACAGACAGCCGGATTTTCTTCATCGAACCTTTGTTGACCGCCTGACATAGCACAGGCTGTTTTTGTTTTTGCATGCAAATATGGCATTTAGAAAATTTTCGTTTATTGCTAAGATGGGCGGCAAGAAATTTAACCGATGAAGCAAGGAGCGAAAGCATGCTGATCATCCCTGCAATTGACCTGAAAGATGGAAAATGTGTCCGTTTAAAACAAGGTCGTATGGAAGACGATACCGTATTTTCTGATGATCCGGTGGCCACTGCACAGCATTGGGTCAATGAAGGTGCGCGTCGCTTGCATCTGGTCGACTTAAATGGCGCTTTTGCAGGTACCCCAATCCATAAACCGGTGGTCGAGGCCATTGCCAAAGCACAGCCAGACCTGCCAATTCAGATTGGTGGCGGTATTCGCTCGTTTGAAACCATTGAACATTACCTCGATGCAGGCGTATCTTTTGTGATTATTGGCACCAAAGCCGTTCAAGAGCCAGAATTTGTCGAACAAGCCTGCAAAAAATTCGCTGGTCATATCATTGTCGGCATTGATGCCATGAATGGCATGGTCGCGACCGATGGCTGGGCCAACGTGACTGAAGTGAAAGCCACCGATCTGGCCAAACGTTTTGCCGATGCCGGTGTCTCCAGCATTGTGTATACCGATATTGCCCGTGACGGCATGATGCAAGGCGTAAACGTCGAGCAGACTGTCAATCTGGCGCAATATTCAGGTTTACCAGTGATTGCTTCAGGCGGCGTGACCAATCTGGATGATGTCCGTAACTTAAAAGGCCAACCGGGCATTTTAGGGGCGATTACCGGTCGTGCCATTTATGAAGGCAGCCTGAATTTGCGTGAAGCGCAATTGCTGCTGGATGAGCAAGCCCTCTAAGTGCTGCTGTCAGAAAGAGGTCTTCGGGCCTCTTTTTTTATGCCCTCACCGGGTTGATGTCTTTTTTCGAATACTCGCTGATCTGCCATGTCTGATGCCCCTGTGAACCTTAAAACCACACTTAACAGCAAAGCGCCACAACTGGCCCTGATCATGATTACCATGCTCTGGGGCGGTACCTTTGTGGCAGTCAAGCTGGCGCTGAATTATGCCAGCCCGATGTTTTTTGTCGGCTGCCGTTTTGCCGCCGCTGCACTGGCAGTCGCACTGATTTCGCTGCCGCATTTACGCGCTGTGCAAGCCAAAGAACTCTGGGCCGGCGCATTGATTGGGGCCAGCCTGACCGTCGGTTATGGTACGCAAACCGTAGGGCTGCAGACCATCAGCAGTAGCGAATCGGCATTTTTAACCGCATTATATGTGCCGCTGGTGCCGATCTTACTGTGGCTGCTGTTCCGGAAACGGCTACACATCATGATCTGGCTGGGCGCTAGCTGTGCCTTTATCGGGCTGGTTTTACTGACCGGCAATGGTTTGGGGCAGCTACAGCTGAGTTTTGGTCAGCTGATTACCCTGCTCGGCGCCATTGCGATTGCACTGGAAATTATCCTGATCAGCCATTTTGCCGGACGGGTCAATCTGCAACGGGTCACGGTGATTCAACTGCTGTTCGCCTCCCTGTTTGCCTTTCTTGCCATGCCACTGGTCGGTGAGCAGCAACTACCACAATTTTCCTGGATGCTGCTGCTCTTGGCGGGCGGTTTAGGTCTGGCCAGTGCACTGGTTCAGCTGGTGATGAACTGGGCGCAGCGTGCAGTCAGCCCGGCACAGGCGGCAATTATTTATGCCGGAGAACCGGTATGGGCTTCGCTATTTGGCCGTCTGGCCGGCGAGCGTTTACCGTTTATGGCTTTGGTCGGTGGTTTTCTGGTGGTGCTGGGCGTGATTATCAGTGAATGGAAACCGAAATTTCTGCGTCAGAAACAGCAGCACACGCCATCAGCGATCGATCTTCCGGACTAAATTTTGGGAAGATCGGTCTTATGATTCAGATATTTAAGAATACATCGGCTCATTATCATTCAGGCGCATAATACCGCGAATAGCCCGATAGACAATCCACAGCCAGGACAGGCCAATCACCGCCAGACAGAAGGCCGAAGCACCAAAAATGACCTGGGCAAAGCGGTTCGGGTCTTCATCAATAAAGAAAATAAAAAAGAACGGCACAAAGGCCACAATATTCCAGAATAGATACCACCAGAAGCTGCGAATTTGCCAAGTAAAGTGGCTTTCAAAAATCGAACCGCGTACCGCGCCGCGTTTTACATAATTGATGATTAGCGCGACGATTGCCAGCAAGCCGGCACTAAAAATCGCCACGATATACAGAAGATACAGAATAAAAGTCAGACTACGATTCGGGTCACGGTCAATGGAAGTATTCATATTGTTGTCCTGCACTCCCCGCCCCGCTATGCTCAGAGCGTCAACAGATTAAAAGGAGAAATAAACCATAAAATCAAAAGAATATTTAAGCCAATTGTACAAAAATAAATTTTACGAAAAGGTTGTTTTTGTGTTTTATGTCGCATTTTTTCCTGTGCCAGCCAGGCCGCCGGCCAGCCCCCCAGAGCCGAAACCAGATGCAGGCTCTGTTCCGGAATCCGGCGGTGACCGAGTTGGGCCGCTTCCTTGTCTTGTGCATACAGCCAATAGCTGAGTGCATTCATCAGGCTGATCAATAACAGCAGCAGGCCGTGCAATAAACCGGTCAGGGTCAGTACCGCCAGCACGAGAATATAGGCCACACACAGGATTTGCATGGCCGGACGTTTGGCCGCAGGACGCTGCCGCGGCTTGCTCACCACATCAGCACGCGGCTTGACCTGCGAGGCTTTTAAATACACCACCTGCTGGGCCCGATAGCGGCCGCGTTCATCTAAAATGACCTGATAATCCAGTGCACAACCGACAATCGGGCGCGGCCCCGGACGGGCAAAATCCTTGATATGCAAAAATACGCGGTCTTTGTCCGGATCATTGGGTTGAATAAAGCCATAGCCCTTGTCATCAAACCATTCAATTAACCGGCCCTGATCGCGCATTTCCCTACCCTTTATGTTTAAGCTGTGACGAACTTTAAGCGTTCAATCAACATATTACGCATCTCGAGCGGATTTTTCTGCAAAATTGCGTCACCGCTGCGTCCTTGCAAAGCATTTTTTTGTGCCACCTGTAAACGCATCATCCAGAAACGGCCAGCAGCCATTGCCAGATACAGCTCCAGACAGGCTTTTTCATCTTCGGTTAAAGGACGAATGCTGTCATAGGCTTTTAAAAAGGCCATGGCTTTGTCTTCATTCAGGCTGACCTGCGGATACTCAGTACAGAAGTCATTTAAGGTAATGGCAATATCAAACAGCCATTCATCCTGATTCAGCTCGTAAAAATCCAGAATGCCCTGCAGCTGATCGCCTTCAAACAGGGTATTATCGCGGAATAAATCAGAATGGATAAACCCTTTTGGACGGTCCGGATAAATCGCGGTAAGCGCTTCATACAGTCCCAGCAATTTGCTGAGCAGGACTTTATCTGCCTCGCTCAAGCTGGGTTTAATTTCCTGGGATACCGCCAGCCAGTACGCATGATCGCGGACAAAAGCGCGTTTTAAAGGAAAATCTTTTAAGGCCACATGCATTTTGGCCTGTGCCACGGCAATGGCTTCCACCTGAGCGATGCTGGCCGGCATTGGATGCTCGCCGATTAAACGCGGCGCAATCTGGGCCGGTTTCTGTTTAATCGAGTGGATGGCCTTGCCAGCATAACTGAGCGGCACCGCCACAGCCAGACCTGCCTGACCCAAATGTTCCAGTACCGGCACCAGTTCACCGGCTGCCTGTTCATCCATGTCTTCAAACACGGTCAACACATAGTGTGTACCGTCCTGAGCCACCAAAAAGTAATTGGTATTTTGAATACCGCCTTGAATCGGAATCAGATCGACCACCTCAAGTCCATAAGGGGCTGCAAAATCCTGAACTTCCTTTAAAGTCAAAGGCGTATAAACCGACATAGAAAACCTGCGAAAAATCTTACATAAGTTTGATAGAATAGCGTGTCCATCTGCCAAGGTGTAGCGCTTGTGTGGGTGAGTTTCATAATCAGCTGAAATGACTGGAAAAAATTATGCTTGCTAAACGTATTATTCCTTGCCTAGACGTAGATAACGGCCGCGTGGTGAAAGGTGTGCAATTTCTGGATATTCGTGATGCAGGTGATCCGGTTGAAGTGGCGCGTCGTTATAACGAACAGGGCGCTGATGAAATCACCTTTTTAGATATTACCGCTACCCATCATGGCCGTGACACCACCTACCGTACCGTTGAGCGTATGGCAGAAACCGTGTTTGTTCCACTGACTGTGGGCGGCGGCGTGCGTAAGGTCGAAGATATCCGTTTATTGCTAAATGCCGGTGCCGACAAGGTCAGCATTAACTCGGCTGCGGTGTTTAATCCGGAATTTGTACAGGAAGCCTCACAACGTTTTGGCGCACAATGTATTGTGGTGGCGATTGATGCCAAAAAAACCGGCGACAACAAATGGGAAATTTTCACCCACGGTGGCCGCAAACCGACCGGGATTGATGCGATTGAATGGGCCGTGAAAATGGCTGATTACGGCGCGGGCGAACTGCTAATTACCTCTATGGATGCCGATGGTACCAAAGCCGGTTATGACTTAGCGCTAATGCGGACCATTAATGACCACGTCAATATTCCAACCATTGCTTCTGGCGGTGTTGGCAATTTACAGCATCTGGCAGACGGGATTTTAAAAGGCGGCGCCGATGCAGTTCTGGCGGCCTCAATTTTCCACTTTGGTCAGCACACCATTCCGGAAGCCAAGCAATACTTGGCGGCACAAGGTATTGAAATGCGCCTTTAAGCCCATTGGCTCAAAAATTTCAGAACTGAAAAGAGTGTAGCCATACACTCTTTTTTTATGCGGCAAAGCAAAACAAATAAAAAATGAAGATAAAAAAAAGGAGTCTTGAAGACTCCCTATAAACCAAGAATTGCTACAGCGCTTGGCATTAAAACGTACATATTTCAACAGAATCACCTTCGATGTAGGCAGAAGTTCTGCCGCTATCTTCAGCTTCTTTACTATAGAAAACTTCCCTGAACAGATATTGACCATCAACGCCAATTTTATTGACAATTCACGACAACAGCTTGCAAAGCAGTTGTTTTCAATCAGTTTTATTTGATCTCTATCACATAATTGATCCAGTATTATTGTTCCGCGAATATACTGACTTTGGGCCAATCAACGATGAATTTGCTCAGCAGATAAACAACCCTCTCATTAACTGGCTTTAGGTAGTGGCTCAAGATCTGGGGATGGCTTTTCATTCCGGTCGACCCATTTGGCCGGGAAGAATTTTTCCGCGCCGCGGTTTAATAGCGCCGACAGCGGCCGTGGCAAGGCAATCCCGAGCGGATTCTGCTCCTGCAAATCCGGTGAAGATATAACCCGGGTGCCCAGAATATAGTCAAACCAGGGCTTGGTTACACACCAGTTGGCATCCTGATTGCTGTTCATATGATGGTCATAGTGCCAGGGAATTTTTGTTCTGGCCCACTCTGGCTCCAAATGGGCACGGCGGTGAATATAGTAATAATTCAGGGCACTATACATGCTGCCGGCCATCATGCCTTTGGAAATCGGGAAAAATACCAGCCCAAATACACCCGCGGCGGCGGCCAGCGAAATAATCTCGTTTTTATTGCGCCAGTGCGACCAGCCAATCACATAGCTTTCATCATTAAACTGATTTTTCCGCACCTCACGATGATGCTCCCAATGCGAACGCATACTGCGTGGCACCGGACTGTGACGCGGCTGCCCCGGCCGATGGGTACCATGTAATACATATTTATGTGCCACCCATTCAAAGGCATTGGCCACCAATAAACCTGCAATAAATCCTTTTAACATGCTCCAGTCCTCCTGTGCTTTTCCTTCACTATAAGCGTCGGCACAGGCTAGATATTGACGGAAAAATTGAATATGATTGACAAATCACGACAAGAATAAAATGACAAGCTATGCAACGGATAAAGGATTATACCGGCTCGATTTATGGCGGCTTGGCCCAGTTGCTGTACGACTTTTATCAAGCACAACAGCTGCCGGTTCCAGAAAAATTACAGCAGGTTCAACATCAGGAACGTTTTGATTATATTCTCTGGCGCGACTTGCTGACCGAACTGGAACAGCAGCTACAGCGTCCGGCGTTGGGACTAGAAATTGCCGCGCTGGTGCAGCCCAAACATCTGGGCATTATTGCCTATATTGCCCTGTCCTGTGACAATCTGGGTGAAGCGTTGCAACGCTATCATGACTTTCACCGGCTGGTGTATGACGGCAGTCCGTTACAGGTGGAAGTGCAAGGCAATTATCTCTCCATTCGCTGGGCTGATCTGCCGCCGACCATGACCACGCAACTGACCAATGAAATTGCCATTGCGCTGATGGTGGAATTCCTGAAACATTTTATGGAATTTCAGGATATTTGCCTGCATGAGGTGCATTTCCAGAATCCGGCGCCACGACATGTGGCACTGTATGAGCAGTATTTTCATTGCAAGGTACGTTTTTCCCAGGAAAAAACCCAGGTGCTAATGCCGTTGCAGGAACTGTCGAAACCCTTTTATCAGGGGGATCAGACCTTACAGCATTTATTGCTTCAACAGGCCAAGGCACTGCTGGAAAAACTGCCAAACTCCACCCAGATTGATCACCGTTTACAGCAAGCGATTCTGACCGGTTTACAACGCAATATGTACCAGATTGAGCATATTGCCCAACAGCTGAATTTGTCAGTACGGCAGTTACAACGGCATTTACAGCAGCAAGGCACCACCTATCAGCAACGGATTCAGGAAGTGCGCTGCTTACTGGCCGAACAATATTTAAAAGATCCACATTTAAGCCTACAGGAAATTGCCCTGCTGCTCGGCTATTCGGAACAGAGTGCCTTTCAGCGTGCCTTTAAACAGTGGACCCAGCACACTCCACAGCAATGGCGTCAGAACAACTTAATCAATCTTTCATCTTTTTAGTTTAATTTGAAGCACATAAAAAAAGAGTATTTTACAAAAATAGTGTGATATATTTCACACTTTATAATTTTCATCACATAAATAAAATTCTGGAGACATGAAAATGAATAAATATTGTGCAGAATTTCTGGGGACCTTTTGACTGGTATTCGGCGGCTGTGGTAGTGCCGTGCTGGCTGCAGCCTTCCCTGAACTGGGCATTGGCTTTGTCGGCGTATCGATTGCCTTTGGTTTAACCGTTTTAACCGCAGCCTATGCCTTGGGGCATATTTCAGGCGGTCACTTTAACCCGGCCGTGAGTCTGGGCTTATGGGCCGGCGGCCGTTTTGAAGCCAAAGAACTGCTCCCGTATATCATTGCCTAAGTGTTGGGTGCTGTCGTCGCAGCCTGGATTTTATACCTGATTGTCCAGGGTCAGGCCGGCTTTAGCGGCACCGGTGGTTTTGCCAGCAATGGTTTTGGTGAATTATCCCCGGGGCAATATTCACTCGTTTCAGCACTGATCATTGAAATTGTCTTAACCGCCTTTTTCCTGATTATTATTTTAGGCGCGACGGATCAGCGTGCGCCGGCTGGTTTTGCACCAATTGCGATTGGTCTGGCTTTAACCCTGATTCACTTAATCAGTATTCCGGTCACCAACACCTCAGTCAACCCGGCCCGTAGTACCGGTGTGGCATTCTTTGCTGAAACTGCCGCCTTAAGCCAGCTCTGGTTATTCTGGGTTGCACCGATGATTGGTGCGGTGATTGGCGCGGTGATTTATAAAGTGGTCGGCAAGAAAGACTAATCTTGCTGCACGTCCGACAAGCTCACTTCGGTGGGCTTTTTATTTTTTAGATGGGCCATTTATAGAAAAGGATTTTCGATTTCCCGTGCTTCGGTACGCTGGATTTTTTCAGGCAAATTTGGCTCTTTTTCCAGAGCTGCAACCACCTCATTCAGCAATGCCTGCAAGGCTTTGGCTGCAGCCAGACCCGCCTGGTCCTTGGTGAGCTGTAAATTGCCATAGACATTCACGCAGTCCAGATCATTCTCGACAGTCAGATCATGAATGGCATGAGATTCTGTCCCATGTTGAAACGGTTTAAACATACCCACCTCGGCCGTAATGCTGGTTGTTGTGGCAGGATCAATTGCCATCCTGCCGTTTATATGTGCTGATCAGCTTTTATTCATTAACTGTAAGATATAGTGCAACAAGGCCTCAATCAACTGCTTAATGATGGCATCCTGGGTTTCGGCATCCAAGGTTGCACCACTGGCAGTGGCCGTGCTACCGCCAGATTTAAACTGACGCTGTAAGGCCTGTAGCTGCTCCGGGGCAACATCTTCAGCACACTGGCTTTCTGCATCCCAATGCGAATATTCCAGTGGTTTATTGGCTTTTACCGCGTTGGCGGTCAGCGGCAATTTATAGGTATTGCGTTTTTGCTCTTCGGTCAGCTGTGGAAACAGGTTAATGCCTAACTGTTCTTCTAAATAACAGACGCTGACCACCTTGACCTGCAGGGAATTGTCATTCGGTGCATAGTAGGCGCCAATTGCGCCAGTTTTAGGTAAGTAAATGGCTTTATACACCGAGGTCGGGACAATTACCCCATTACCAATCGCTTTCAGTTTTTTGCCACTAAAAGTCGGCCCGGTGATGACATACACATCCTGTTTATGCTTGGTCACCAGCGCACGGGTGGCTTCTTCCAGTTCACGCCAGACCTGCTGATTATTCTTCGGCGCTTGTGGCACCATATTGGCCAGCGAGAAACTGTCGTATTGCGCCGCTTTATTGGACATATCCGCATTTGGGGCCATATGTCCGCGGTCATAACCTGAACCGCGATAATCCGCTAAGGTCGCGCGGTGCTGCTCTCTCACCCGCTCTTCTTCATGAAAACTGTCTTCACGTGGAATTTTCTGGCTTAAACGCGCCGGGGTCAGACTTTCTGCCACCCACAGCGGAGTTTTGGACACGCCGGAATACATCACATTAAAGCCATTAAAACACAGCGGATAACTGTCTTTGCGCAGGCTGTCTTTAATTAAATACGGCGGCACATCGCGGTAAAACTGTTCCAGACAGGCACTATTCGAAGTGCTTGGTGTCAAGGACATCCACTGGCTGATTTTTTCCTGTCCAAAGGCAATCGCAAAACTGCCAGCGGCCACCACACCTAAAACAACTTTTAAACTTCCTTGATGAAAAAAGGGAAAGAGAGGCGGATTTGTACTGCGCTTTTTTCTGGCCATTACACTGCTAAAAACTATAAGAATCACATATTGGCCGAGCTTAACAAGGGGTCTGCAACTTGTATATGTTCTGGCTGTTGTTCGCTTAACAATTAGACAATAAACCGCTGTACAGGCGGTGACTGTGTAACAGTCTGTCAGAGTTTTAACGCAGTTTATGATAAGTCTGGATGGCTTTCAGTGTGCTGCGTTGCGTCAGGCCAGTGTTATATGCCAAGGTAGTTCACGAAAAAATCGTGTGATAAAAATTTGATGGAGGAATCTATGTATTCCAAATTACTGGGTGCCGGCCTGATTACCGGTTTAATGAGTGCAACTGCCTTTGCCGAACCTCCCATTCAACCGGGTGATACCCTGGAAAGCTTATCGAAAGCCAAAGTGGTGACCACGGTTAATGGTCAGCCGGGTTCATTGCAGGATATCGTGGCCAGCGGTCAGGTGCGCATTGTCTCTGAAGCCAATCCGCAAGTGGTTCAGCCGATGCCGACCAATCCGCAGCTGGATGTGATTCCGGCAGATGCACCCGCCCAGGTACCAGGCCATGATGCTCCGGTACAAGCGGTTGCACCCGATGCATCAGCGCTGACCTCACAACCGGTACCGGCTGGCCAGTCAACTGATCCGTTGGCCCAGGGCGCACAGCCTATTACTGAACCACCCGCAGCAGAGTTGACTGCACCTGCAGCGGAAGCCGCCCAGAATGCAGCGCCCATGATGGACTCCTCAGCTGAAGCGCCGGTGAATGGTATAGAAGCCGAAACCGATGTTACCCAGGAAGCCTTAGCCGCTGCACCAGAAGCAGCACCAATGGCAGACCCTGCTATTCAGGCCGCACCTGAAGCTGGCGCCGAGCAAATGCAAGCGCCTGTTCAAGCCTTACCTGAAGCCCCAAGCCTGAATGAAGCCAATTAAAGACCTGTTTTAGGCTTTTATCCTCCAAAAAAACCAGAGCTATGCTCTGGTTTTTTTATTGCAGTGGCGTTGAGACCACGCCGTTGCATCAGATCTGGATTTGACTGCCCAGCTCCACAACCCGGTTGGTCGGAATCTGGTAGAAGTCACTGACCGGACTGGTATTGCGCTGCATCGAAATAAACAGCTTTTCCCGCCACGGTGCCATGCCTTCGCCGACTGTACTGATAATGCGTTCACGTGAAATAAAGAAGCTCATTTGCATCATGTCGAATTCAAAGCCCAAATCATCATAGGCCTGCTTTAACGCGCGCGGAATATTTGGCTGATCTTTAAAACCGTAATAGATAAAAATCCGGTAAAAACGTTCATCCAGCCGTTCAATCTGTACCCGCTCTTCTTGCGGCACATACGGAATATCACGTGTCACCACCGTGACCATAATATTGCGCTCATGCAGCACCTTGTTGTGCTTGATGTTATGCAACATCGCATGTGGCACGATATTCGGCGTACCAGTCAAGAATACCGCTTCACCCGGCACAAATTTGGTGTCATTGCCCATGCTGATACTTTTAATAAACAGCTCAATCGGCAAGGCATCTTTTTCCAGATGATGAATCAGCAAGGCACGGCCATCTTTCCAGGTCATCAGGAGGGTAAATACAATGGCACCAATTAAAATTGGTACCCAGCCACCGGCGACAATTTTCAGTGAGGTTGAACCGACAAAAATCAGATCCAGAATTAAAAAAGGCAGTGCAAACAGCAGCACTTTCCACACCGGCCAGCGCCAGAAACCATACGCTAGAATGGAAATTAAAATGGTGCCGCAGAGCATGGTCATGGTCACCGCCACGCCATAGGCACTGGCCAGATTGGCACTATTTTCGAACAGCAGAATCAGAATCACCACCGATACAAACAGTACCCAGTTAATGAAGGGCAGATAAATCTGGCCCTGTTCCACTTCTGAGGTATGCTTGACCGATAAACGCGGCAAATAACGCAGCTGAATAGCCTGATTGACCATCGAAAATACACCGGTAATTACCGCCTGTGAGGCAATCACCGCCGCAGCCGTGGCCAGCGCAATCATCGGATACAGACCCCAGTCCGGCACCAGCAGATAGAAAGGATTCGTAATCGCATCCGGATCACGCAGCAACAAGGCGCCCTGTCCGGCGTAATTCAATAACAGACATGGCAGTACAATCACAAACCAGGCCATCCGGATTGGCAAGCGGCCAAAATGGCCCATATCGGCATAAATCGCTTCACCACCGGTCATGGTCAGAATCACCGCGCCCATGGTTAAAAAGGCCACATAAGGCTGTTCCAGCACAAAGTTGATGGCCCAGTGCGGGCTGATCATCGCCAGCACATACGGCGTCTGGATAATACTCCACAGCCCCACCCCGCCAATCGACAGGAACCAGAGCAGGGTCAACGGCCCAAAGAAGGTGCCCATGATGCCAGTGCCATGACGCTGTACCAGAAACAGTCCAGCCAGAATCCCGATAGATAAGGGAATCAGCCACTGGTTAAACATCGGGGTGGCAATACTCAGCCCTTCAATCGCCGACAGCACCGAAATGGCCGGGGTAATAATCCCATCACCAAAAAACAGCGATGCACCAATAAAGCCCAGTGCAATCAGGTAGATTTTCTTCTGTTCAGAAATACGGGTGGTACGCAGGTTTAAGGCCAGCAGCGACATGATTCCGCCTTCACCGTTGTTGTCTGCGCGCATGATGATGGTGACGTATTTAAAGCTGATGGTCAGCATCATGCACCAGAAGATCAGCGATAAAATCCCCAGAACACTGCCTTCAGAAATGGCCAGATGTGCGGTCAGGAAACATTGACGCAAGGCATAGAGTGGACTCGTTCCAATGTCACCAAAAACTACGCCCAGTGCCGCGAGGGTAATCACAGGCAGGGCGGCTTTTTTTGCAGTACTTTGCATAGAATGTCTTCATGGATAGACCGTATTTTTGCGCATAATAGCACCAGCCCAAAAGTTTTTCCGCAAATCAATTGTTTCAGCTTGGCAGAGTGACTTTTTTTGGGTATTATCCACGGCCTATGGTGAGGTGTCCGAGTGGCTGAAGGAGCACGCCTGGAAAGTGTGTATACGTTGACGCGTATCGAGGGTTCGAATCCCTCTCTCACCGCCAGAATGTTTAAAAAGACTCAAATTGTAAAATTTGGGTCTTTTTTTATGCTTCGACTTTTCTGCTTTTTCAAAATTATTCAGTTCCAGACAGTGAAATTATCTGATTGTTTCTGGATTAGATTTTAAAATAACAACAGTACTTTTATTTTTTTGAATTTAAAAACTTGAGCCTGAATACATCCGCTAAGTTTTAAATTCATCAGCTTTTGAATTTAAATTTATAGTTGAAAAAGCAGAGCATCTATCGCATCTGCTTCCCTAAAATTTAAATGGATGGTCAAGTTTTTAACACAGATAAAATAGGAAACCTGAGATAGACTTTTTCTATCAAATTCAAAACTATATTGATAAATTCATTGACTTGTAGCGCTTATTTTTCCAGCACCATCTCAGGCTTTGCTGAAAATAGCATCAATTTTTCTGACTCCCCGTTCATCTCTTGGGTTGTTAAGCATGATCTTCGGGTTATGCCATCCTGCCCGCATATATGTGAAAGTTACAGCCTGCCACAGTTCCAACCTGTTTTTAAACCACAGATGTCAACAAAAAGTCATCATCTCATGCTACAACAGTAAAAAGTGGCATAGAATTCGCAAGCTTTACAGCAGCAAGCATTGTGCTATGTTAAACACAGACCTAAACAGAACAAGGAGAACAATAGGCAAAATAAACAACTGTTTAAAACTATTAACTTAAAAAATATTCTTCATTTAATCGTGCCAAAAAAGATGTTTAAAGCCAATCAGTCAAAAAACTGCTATTCGGGAGCGAGCATGAATAACAGCGCAAATTATGTCAAACAAATTAAAAATGCCAAACGTGGTGGTTATACCCCCACCATCGCCAAAGACCTCAATCGACATAAAATTCAAAAAGCCCTTAAACTTATTGAGCAGTGGAGATCTCTCGCCAACGAACTCAAACCACAAATGCAACTCGATATGGCTTTTACCCTTGAAGAATGTGCACAAGATTTAGACCGTATTTTAAGGAGCAAGTAGCACGCCTCTGCGGCACTTAACCCCCCTTTATTTTAAATTCAAAACAATAGCTCACCCTGAACGTGAGCTATTGTTGTCTTGAGCAGAAACTTGCCTCTTCCACGATGTTTAAGCGCGAAAACAAGAGCTGGATAAAAATAAAACAGCGCCTGTCGCCTACTTTTAATTGCTTATTTTTTCGCTTGCGCCCGAATTAAAAATCTGTAAAATGCAACTCCACAATGCCGGCATAGCTCAGTTGGTAGAGCAACTGACTTGTAATCAGTAGGTCCACAGTTCGAATCCGTGTGCCGGCACCATTTTCTTAGGCTCGCTATTTTAGTGGGCCTTTGTTGTTTTTATGTCGCTATTTTTTCTGCTTTATTGCGTGTGTGCGGTCACTTGCACATATCTCACCCAGCCATCTTTATATAAACGTCGGCACAGCTTTGCGGTCATGGCAATCTTGATCCGGTCCAGACCTGGACTGTGCTGCGGCCAGTGCAGCTGCTGGATATATTCGGCAAATCTGTTTAACACTGGTGCAGATAAATCTTCAATCTGAATCTGGGTAAAACCGCGTTCCTGCAAACACTGCTCCAGTTGTACTGCGGTTTTCAGTTCCGGCAACGACACATCCGCCGCCTTTAATAAAGCGCGATAAGCGTGCTGTTGTAATGTATTTGATTTTAAAAACTGCGGTGACAATATCAGGGTGTGAAAACCCAGACGGCCTTTTGAATTTAAAACCGGTTGCACGGCATCCAGAAATGAATTCAAAGCATGATGATAGGCCGCATCAATACACAGCACCACATCAAATGGCGCCAGAGGTATGAGATTTTTTAAATTTAAAAAAGACTGCGCATAGATGGGCAGCTCTGGCCAGCGCACTTGAATCTGCTCGACACAGGTCGTTTGCAGTTCAACAGCAGTGATATTTGAAAGTTGATAATGCTGTTGCCAGTGCAACAGGCTGGCGCCCTGTCCACAGCCTAAATCGAGCAGACGATCTGTGGATTGCAACTGAACGGCTTCGGCCAAATGATCGGCCAGCTGCTGGCACGCCGCCGGATAGTCCTGTGCAGATGAGTGCCAATAGCCCAGATTGCTCCAGGGCAACTCGGCAGGATCTCCCAAAAGCGCTGCATTGATTGCATATTTATGGGAAGGAGCCTGTCGAAAAATTGCCTGAAGCCAGCGCATAGATTAATAGCCGAGTTGGGGAGCAACCTCTACTTTAGGTTTTAAGCCCACAAACGGCAACGGTGCACCAAAAATTTCTGCAATATGCATGGCTGAAGTCACGGCTGATTCTAAAATTGGCAAGCCGTCACATGACCATGAACCACAGAAGAACACCTTGCGATCAGCGACTTTATGACGCTGTTGCAATTCTTTGTTCAGTGCCACGGTTTTTGAATCCACCACCGCACGGGTCAGGGTGACAGAAGAAATGACTTTCTTCGGATCAATAGGCGTGACCGGACGCCAGGTCTGGAACACCGGCGTTTTACCGACCAGCGATGGCTCAATCGAGTTTAGCCAGACAGTAAATTGCTGACGGGTAAACTTGCGGTCCATCATATAGCTCAGTACCGACCAGTCTTTGCGTTTTGGCGGCATCACTGTGCTATCGGTATGAATCACCAGTTCGCCCTGTTCAAACTTGAACTGCTTTAACAAGGCAATATCTTCGGCAAACTGTTCACGATCGAGGAAGTTCTCGATATTGGTGGTTGGGGTGGCCACCACCACACGGTCAAATACCGCAGTTTCGCCTTCGGCATTTTTGACATAGACCTGATCATCTTGCTGGCTAATATGGGTGATGGGTGAACCACTCTTGATATGAATACCTTCAATCAGCTTATTCACCAGCGCCGGAGTGCCACCCTGAATACGCAACAGCGCATCACCATCGGTCAATTGACGCAAGAAGGTCAACAGCGGCTTCGCTGGCCATTCGCCAATGGTTTTCGGGTTACAGGTACAGATGGTGTACAACACCGGCATTACCGCGCCATGCCAGAACACTTCTTCAATTTCATTCTGGTTGATGAACTCAGCCAGGGTAATGTCCTGATTCTTCGACCGGAAGAATTTGGCAATTGCCGTTTTTAACTGCAACATGCCTTTAACCAGACGCCAGCCGTATTGCTGCAAGCCTTTACGGTTATTGATAATCGGGAAATTCCCGATACGCGTACGCGAGGTGGTTAACCAGGTTTCGGTCCGGTCTTCAAATAACCAGCTACAGGCCATATAGGTCCGTACCGGGAAGGTCGGAATACCCAGATAGGTGGCTAAACTGAGCGTGTTTTTCCACAAATGCGGATTCATGACCCGCAGCGGTGCGTCAATTAAACCGCCTTCAAACTCAGTACTGTGGCTGTCCATTCCACGTCCAGGCAGAGCTTCAAAAATTGTAATGTTATGCCCTGCATCTTTAAGAATTCTTGCGGTAGCTAGCCCAGCCATGCCACTACCGATGACTGCAATATCCAAAACGTCTTATCCGTTAATGAAAACATTGACCGAAATTATGAACCATGCCTTGCCAAAATGAGCTATTAAAAACTACCAGATTCACCCTTTTTACAAAGTGTAATAAAGTTCTAAAATGCCACTTCTGTTACATTTTTTAACGTATTTTCAAGCCCCCGTGTAAATATAAGAAATACCTGAAATTTTATTTATTAATTTTTAAAAATCATTTAAAAACAATAGGTATAAATTAACCAGTTTTAGAATAGTTGTTTTACAAAGTGCGTGCTTTCCGCTAGTATACGCTCCACACAAGAATGACAACCACATCACATAAAATCATTACAGATAATGATACAAATGAGATAAAACAAGAAACTTAACAGCGCAATAACAAGAAAGCCTCTGATTTTTATCAGAGGCTTTTTTCTTTTCGCAGCAGGATCGCTGAATGCTTAGCTTTGCGGCGGAATTTGGCCAAACTTACCAGAATGAAAGTCCTCAAAGGCCTGAATAATTTCCTGTTTGCTGTTCATCACAAAAGGACCATGGCCCTGAATTGGCTCATTTAATGGCTCACCGGTCAGAATTAAAAACTGTGTTTCCTGCTGCGCCTGCAACTGAATGCTCGGCTCGGCATCGCGGGCAAACATCACGATAGAACTGTCCTGCACCTGTTGAGTGCCATTCACCAGCAGCTCGCCTTTTAGCACCACCAGCAGGACATTGTGAGTCACCGGGACATGCACAAAGGTTTGCGCATCTTTATGCAAGCTACCATCCCAGACATTGACCGGACTAAAGGTCTGTGCCGGCCCGGTGTGACCTAAATAGTTCCCGGCAATCACCCGGAGGTGCCCGGCGGCATCGTCCAGTTCAATTCGGGGAATATCGGCAGCGGCAATGGCCTGATAACGCGGCGTGGTCATTTTGTCTTTGGCTGGCAAATTGACCCAGAGCTGGACCATTTCAAACAGTCCACCGGCTTCGGCAAAATCGGCAGAATGAAACTCTTCATGCACCACGCCGGCACCGGCTGTCATCCACTGCACATCACCAGTCTGAATAGTGCCCCCGCCACCGGCCGAATCTTGATGGGTGACGGCACCCTGATAGGCCAGAGTCACAGTTTCAAAGCCACGATGCGGATGTGAACCCACACCACGCTGCGCTTTCGTCGCCTCAAACGGATAAGGCGCAGCATAGTCGAGCATTAAAAACGGGCTGATGGCCTGACCTAAACGGTCATAAGCAAACAGGTTCTGTACCGGAAAACCATCACCGACCCAGTGCATGTTTTTATTTCGATATAAACCAATTATTTTTTTCATACTGTCCTGCGCCTGCAAGGAGAATTGATCGTTTCATGTTAAGCCTTTGCGGTGCGGCCAGCTAGCGCAAATCTGGCATACTGCATTGCAAGAATAGAATCATCCAGGCGCATCCGGATTCTGCTTGGTTTCTCTTTCAACAGACAAAAAAAATCCAGAACCGGAGTTCTGGATTTTCATCAGAAGATAAATGCAACTGGATTAGATTTTACCGACCAGGTCGATTGACGGTGCAAGCGTTGCTTCACCTTCTTTCCATTTTGCCGGGCAAACTTCACCTGGGTGTGCATGGACATATTGCGCTGCTTTGACTTTACGTAGCAGTTCCTGGGCATCACGGCCAATACCGCCAGCGTTAATTTCAACAATCTGGATGGTACCTTCCGGATCAATCACGAAAGTACCACGGTCAGCCAGACCTTCAGCCTCAATTAACACTTCAAAGTTTTTTGCCAGAGTCCAGGTTGGATCGCCAATCAGCGGATACTGGATTTTACCAATCACGTCTGAAGTATCGTGCCAGGCTTTATGGGTGAAGTGGGTATCAGTGGATACGCCATAAATTTCAACGCCCATTTTCTGGAATTCAGCATAATGATCAGCCAGATCGCCTAATTCGGTTGGACAGACAAAGGTAAAGTCTGCAGGATAGAAAAATACCACCGACCATTTACCGATCATGTCCTGCTCAGACACTTCAATGAATTGACCATTCTGGTAAGCAGTAGCGTTAAAGGCTTTCACTTGGGTATTGATTAAACTCATTTTGTATTCCTCAGTGCGTTGTGGGGATTGCTTATCTTGTGAAGCTAGAATACAAAACTGATGTAAATCGGTAAAACTGTACTTTTTTATAAAAATAATCGGAAATACAGATTTAAATATTCTATCTCCATTGAAGTTTTTATCGTTTTCCTCAATTGATCTATCCTACTTTTCACACAGGCAATAAAAAACCCTTTGCCAAAACAAAGGGTTTTTATCAATTTCTGCTTTAGATGATGACCTTAGAAGGGATATACATACCAAATTATAATTAATATATATATTTCAAAAACTTAATGAATTATGTATTGTATTTTGTAAAAATTCAATAAAAAATACTTAAAAATTTACACTTTTTATCTCACTGAAATGGTAATCCTCCCATAAATAACCGAAGTTAAAAGTAGAGGTTAAGCAGCCATGAGAGGTGGCTTTCCTTTGTTTGCTTGGTGTGGTCTTTCATAGTTGTAATGCCACAGCCAACTCGTTGCATAATCTTGTACTTCTTCCAGTGTGTCAAATAGATGCTTGCTTAGCCAGCTATAACGTATAGTCCGATTATAACGTTCAATATACGCATTTTGCTGTGGCTTACCTGGTTGAATATATTCAATACGAATACCTTGTTCAGTTGCCCAGCGTACAAATTCATGACTGATAAACTCCGGGCCATTGTCACACCGAATAACTAACGGGTTTTCTCGCCATTCCAGCAACTGATTCAACGTACGAATAACTCGGATTGTAGGTAATGAGAATCCTGCTTCAATCGCTAAACCTTCTCGACGGTAATCATCAATTACATTCAATAGCCGATACTTACGACCATCGATCAGCTGATCATGCATAAAATCCAGTGACCAGACCTGATTTGCCCGGATCGGCTCTTTCAGTGGTTCTGGTGCATGTCGTTTCAGTCTTCTGCTTGGCTTAATACGCAGATTCAGTGCTAATTCACAGTAAATACGATAAACACGCTTGTGATTCCAAACATAATTTTCAACATGACGTAGATAAGAGAAACACAGACCAAAGCCCCAATCTGTATTTTCTTCAGTGAGTTCAATGAGCTGTTCTGCAATGAGTGCATTGTCATCACTCAGTTTAGCCTGATAACGGTAGCAGGTTTCACTGATACTAAATGCGCTGCAAGCCAAACGAATGCTAATGGCATAGTGGGCAACGGCTTGTTGAGCCATCTGACGTCGGCAAGATGGCTTCACCACTTTTTTGACATTGCTTCCTGAACAATCTCTGCCTTTAATCGCTCTTCAGCATACATTTTTTTTAGTCTGGTATTTTCTGCTTCCAGCTCTTTCAGTCGAGCCATCAATGAGGTATCCATACCGCCATATTTGGCACGCCATTTATAAAACGTGGCATTACTCATGCCATGTTCACGACAAAGGGTGGCTACAGGTGTGCCAGACTCCGCCTGTTTTAAAATGGACATGATCTGGCTGTCAGTAAATTTAGATGTTTTCATGCAGAATCTCCTGCTCTTATCTTAAGAGAAAATTCTACTTTTAGATCCTTTTATTTTTAGGGGGGATTACCGTATAACACCCATTATGTTAAATAGAGGGAAAATCTATTTTTAAAGTGATAAAATTATTGTAGTTATTTTAAGAATAGCTGCTTTTGATACTTGATCATCTATCCTAATTAAAAACTGTTTTTTAATAATTTGGAATATAAATAAGATTTAGTTAAAATTAACATTATTCATATAAATTAACATTATGTATTACATTTACTAATAATTTAAAATAATTAGTAGAAAAAAATTATGTTTTAATTATTTCTTTGATTATATAAATTGAGAGTAAAAAATGATTAATACGGAATTTTCAGAGTGTATTTCTGCATGTACAAACTGTTCACTTATTTGTACTGAATGTGCAACTTCTTGTTTAAAAGAAAAAGATTTAGAGATGATGCGTGAATGTATTCAACGTTGTCTAGAATGTGCAGATATTTGTCAGTTATGTGTGCGTATGCAACAACATAACTCACCTTTCCTCAAAGAGATTTGTGAGCTTTGTGCTAAGATCTGTGAATATTGTGCGGAAGAGTGTGAAAAACATTCACATGATCATTGTAAAAAATGTGCTGAGGCTTGCCGTCAGTGTGCAGAAGAATGTCGAAAAATTGCCATGTAAAATACTTCAATAATGTTAATTATATGGCTCTAGACTAACATAATCATTCTGCTAGTCTAGAGCCTTTCCTAAAATTAACATAATACACCTTATACGAAGCCAAAAATGGGAGCTTTAAGCTCCCATTTTTAGTCTTTAATTCGCTTTTTCGCTTCGTCATAAACTATGCTATCAGCTCGTTTTCCGACGGTAATGAGCAGGATAACTACCTGATCATCTTTAACTTGATAGACAAGTCGGACACCAGCTTTTAATAATTTGATTTTATAGCAACCTGCAAGATCGCCTCTAAGCATATTCTTTGGAATATGTGGCTGCTCTATGACTTTGGCTAGTTTCTTTTTAAATTAATCTCGTATAGCAACAGGGAGTTTTTCCCATTCTGCTGTAAAGTCCTTGTGACGTAAAAGCTTATAAGTCATCTAATGTGACTTCCTCAAACATCTCTTTAGGATCATTAATGCGCTTACGGACAAGAGCTAATAATTCTTCATCTTCTTCTGAAAGCAAAGCTTTTTTGACAGGCAGTTTCCCAGTCGTAGCAACATACTCAAGAATACTAGTGAAGAAATCCGTAGGTGTAATACCTTGCTCTTTAAGGATTGAATAAGATTTTTCTTTAAGGGCTTCATCGATCCTGAAGTTAACAGTAGCCATCATATTTCCCAAGTATTTAATGTACTAGGAATATTGTAATGCAAATTGCATTACAAGTCGACTTCGCATAACAGCCATTATGTTAAATGGAAGGAAGCAAAATAAGTTAACATTTTGCTTCCGGCCACATTAAGCTAGAGTTTTATTTAAATAAAGCTATTTAGTAATCATTAAATTAATTAAAATCTAAATCTAACACCAGCTCCATATAACCAACCTTTCTCAGAGTTTGATTCTATTTGCCACGACGTTTCATCATTACCTTTTGAATACTCATAGGCAATGTCGATATACGGCATGATCTTTTTACTGATTTCATAGCGAGTTTCAAACCCTGCGGTTGCACTGCTTAAACCAGTTTTTTTCGCATATTTAGAGTCATCACTAAAGATAGCATCCAACTCTAAATAAGGTTGAATAATCAACTTTTGCGTAATCAGAAAATCACGTTCCGTTTCTAGGCTAAAGCCCGCATAATTGTCTTCTCCCGCATAGAGATAAGCATCAGTTTCAAAGAAATATGGCGCCATACCATGTAAGCCAATCACCGCATCAACATTTTCTTCGGTGTCTTTGCGATGATCATTGAGTTCAACTTTTTCACTACGATAACGTGCACCAATCTGTGCATCCCAAAAGTCTGAAATCATACGGCTATATAAAAGTTTGGCATCATAATGTGCATCATGCGATTCTTCTTTATCGGCATGAATTTTAATAAAAACCTTATTTTCATCTGTGCCAATACGGGTTTCAAACTCTGACTTTAAATCACCTGTGCCATCTTCATTGACAAGCCACTTATTGTCCACTGTCGTAATCGCATAAATTTGCGCACCGTGTTCTGAGCGATGATCATAATGCGAACTCTGCTGAGCATTCGCATCTGGTACATGATGTAAATGATTAACCGTAGATTTTGCCTGATGTTGTGCCTGATTCATTTGGCTATGGTTCATTTGAGAGCGATCCATTTGCATCGGCTGATTTTGACTAGAAGATGTAGCAACTGTCATTTTTTCAGGCGCACTATGATCTTCACCATTATGTGCCAAACTCACTGCACTGACCATCAACAAAGAGCTTGCTAAAACAGTTTTAGAAAAAAGATTAATGGTGCGCATGTTGATCTCCTTTCTGTACTTTTTGATCTTGCTGTTTCTCTGTTGATTTGTGATGCATTGGCTGATGACCTGCATGTTGATGGTTCATCGGTGCTGAATGTGCAGCATGATTCATTTTCCCCATCATCTGCATGTGTTGTGCATGCTCTTGTGGAGAATGCTGTGAATGATCCATCTCAGACATCGCTTGATGATTCATTGATGGTACATTTTTTCCATCAGTCTGAGCAGTTGAATGATGCCCTTCGTGCGCCAAACTTAAGCTTGTTAAACTCAATACCGCAACAGAAAAAAACGCTTTAAATACAAAATTAGTGATGTGCATGTCCAGCTCCTTTTTGCTCAGTTACTTGGTGAGTTTGAGTCGAATTTGTACCTTGAATTGGCGTTGTAGACACTTGTTCATCGCTAACATTTGCCACGATCAACTTGTTCATCATTCCTGCACTCATGTGATACAACAAATGACAATGGATTGCCCATTCGCCCAACTCATCCGCAGTTAATAAAGCAGTCACTGTTTTACCCGGTGGTACAATCAATGTGTGTTTATTCGGCATATCTACCGACTCTTGACCATTCTCCAACTGCATAAACATGCCATGTAAATGCATGGGGTGCGCCATCATACTGTCATTAATAAATTTGATACGGATACGCTCGCCATACTTCACTTTTAATGGCTCAGCATCGCTGAATTTTTTACCGTTAATCGTCCAAATATAACGCTCCATAGTACCGCCCAAACGCACTACTAATTCACTGCTAGCTTCACGAGTATCTTTTTGCGGTTCTAAAGATTTTAAATCACTATATTGCAAGGCTTTATTGCCCGCAGGTGTAGATGCATTTGCCCAACCATAAACCACTTGATCATTTTCTTGTGGTTTTGCTGTGCCATGCTGTGAATGATCCATTTTCGAGTGATCCATGCCTTGCATATCGCCATGGTTCATTTTTGAATGATCCATTTTCGAGTGATCCATGCCTTGCATATTGCCGTGGTTCATTTTCGAATGATCCATTCCTGCATGATCACCGTCACCATGTCCCATATCTTCCATGGTCAAAAGTGAGCGTGGACGTGGTGCAGGCATATGAATGCCATGTGTCATAGGATTTAGTTCATTGTGCAGTGTACCAATCGCATAACCTGAACGGTCAATTGACTCAGCTTCAATTTGATAATGTCCGCCTTTTGGCTCCACAATCACATCATAAGTTTCAGCTGTGCCAATACGAAACTCATCCACAGCAACAGGTTTTACAGGCTGACCATCAGCACTGACCACAGTCATTTTCAAGTTAGGAATACGGACATCGTAGAAAGACATCGCAGATGCATTCACAAAACGTAGGCGAATTTTTTCATTCGGTTTAAACATTCCTGTCCAATTTTGTTCAGGTGTTTTGCCATTAATGAGGAAGGTATAACCTGTAACATCCGACATGTCGGTTTTTAGCATACGCATCTGATTCCACATTTTGCGGTCAGACCATGTCGCTTTTATGCCATCACGTTTAACCTGCTTCCAAACATCACCCAAGGTTTCACGCTGATCTTGATAATATTCAGCTGAAATTTTAAGATCTTTCTGAATTTGATCACTGGTTTTTTCATGAAAATCTGACAACATCACCACATAGTCACGTTCAGCTTTTTCATGTGCTGCCAATGGTGTTTTACCTTTTGGATAAATCACAAAAGAACCATATAAGCCGTCCTGTTCCTGTCCTTTAGAATGAGCGTGATACCAATAAGTCCCGCTTTGGCGAATCTTGAATTTATAAACATACTCGCTTTGAGGCTTAATACCGTTAAAACCATTAAATCCCGGTACACCATCCATAATGCCCGGCAACAACAGTCCGTGCCAATGAATAGAAGAATCTTGGTTTTTTAAATTATTTTTCACGCGAATGATGGCTTCATCACCCTCTTCAAACTCAAGCAAAGGCGCAGGAAATTGACCATTTACGGTAATGCGCTTTACAGGCTTTCCAGTTGGGCTGACCACTGCTTCATCAATAACAAGCTGATATTCACGCACTTCGGCAAAAACCAAAGGCGACGATGCAAAACAAATACCTGCTAATAGGTACGAACTAATTTTATGAGACATAACTTAACCTTAATTTTTGAAAAATAAATAAATTTTAAAAAAATTGGTTAAGCTTTAGGGGGACGTGAAATTTCTTGCCAATACCCATTTAGATATTGGTTGGGGTAATAAAAATTAGGCTGATCTATAGAATAGAAGGTATCTAGGGGATCTAGCGAGCTTTGCAAAGAATGAAGACATGAGATCTGTGTCTGGCAGGATAAGCTAGAACATTCCTGACACTTTTTGTGATCTATATTCTGATTAAGAGCTAAATGATTATGGCAATCGGTATTCGTCTGTACTTCGTGATTAATACCATGTTGAGTGACTTGCTGTGCTTGATCTAAACAATGATCTTGGCTCATTTCAGTTTGCATATTGATATGCATTATCTTTACTGATGCAACAGACACACTACTCCATCCTATGGCAAAAACCATAAGAAAACAAAACCAAAGTTTTTTGGAGAGATGAGTCAACACGAATGCTATCTAGGAATAGAATTTAATCCAAAATATCTTAACGGAATTTTCAAATATTTACAACTCAATATAATTTAGTAGTTTCTCTAAAATTAACATAATACACGTTATGCGAAATTAGAAAAATGAGTTTATTGCACTGATATTTATCTGTTTTTTAAATTTTAGACCTGGGTTGGTGCCCAGGTTTTTTTTATTGCGTATAACAACCATTATGTTAAACATAAGTTAAATGGAGTAAACAACTCAAATTTTGAACCAACTAAGAAGCTTTTAAAATATCATTAACTATATTGTTGGATAAGCTATTAGTTATATGCTTAAAAAAAACGTAATTGAGCCAGTAAATTCACATTTTCTTTATTACCTTACCGTGTATATTGAATAAGTTTTTATGAAACAATGAGTAAAATATGCTTAAAAAGCTCGGATTTACTATAATTTTATGCATTCCTATGGCTACTTTTGCTGCTGAAGATAGACAACAAAAAGGACAAATCAGTAAACCTCAAGGTTTAAGTTTAGGCATAGGTGCAGTTGGTAGTAACGGTATATATGTAGGGGAAAAAACTGAAATCACTCCTATACCTGTGATTTCATATGAAACTGAGGATTTTTTTATTCGTGGTTTATATGCAGGTGTAGAACTCTACAAAGATAAACTTCTTACCGTAAATGCGATTGCTAACATCAATATGATGAATTTAGATGTCGATGACTTAAGCACAGAAAAATTAGCTGCTAAAAATATTAGTAAATCACAATTAGAAGATCGTGATCGTAGTGTAGATTTAGGTTTAGAAAGTATTGTACGACTACCTTATGGCTTATTTTCACTACAAGCTGTCAATGATGTTGGTGGTGCTAGTGAAGGAGCAGAACTTCGCTTTAATTATCAATACTTCTGGAGAATAAATCCTAAAGTCACTCTTATGCCAAATGCTGGAGTAGATTGGCTATCGGATAAAAGAGCAAATTATTATTATGGTATTTTAGACAGTGAAGTTGCTCGTGGTGTTGCAGCATATAAACCAAATCATGTCTTTATTCCACATGTATCTTTAGGTGCAAGTTATGCACTGACAGATAAAGTCAAATTAAGTGGTGTAGCAATGCAAAAGTTTTTACCAAGTAAAGTTCAAGATGGGCCATTAGTTGATAAAAGTGGACTCACTAATTTTTATATGGCACTGACATATAAATTTTAAGTATTGATATTTATTTTTAATAAAACGATTTTGCTAATCAATCTAAAGCCTAGACTCATTCTAGGCTTTTTTTATGTAATCACTTTCAATTAGCCATCATCAAGTATTTCTAAAATTAACATAATACACCTTATACGTAATGATTGATATTTCTCTTTAAATATCATTATATTAAAGCAAGCCGTTCTGGAATATAGGGCACCAGAGCGGCTTTTTATTGATTATTCATGTTCCACGCTTAAAATTCGAACAGTGTTTCATGATTTTTATAAGTTAAACTAAATTTAGTTGCTAATCCCAATAAGCTATTCACTAACTTGTAAATATCGGTATACCGCCTGACGACTAATCCCAAAAGCTTTCCCTAATGCCATTTTCGATGGATACTTCCCCTCCTTCCATGCTTGTCGTAAAGCTTCAGCTTGGTCAGGCTTTAGTTTATGCACCCGACCTTTGTACTTCCCCTGAGCAGAGGCGAGTTTTATTCCTTCCTTTTGCCGCTCTAAAATGATCTCACGTTCGAACTGTGCAAAAGCACCCATCATTTGAAGCATCAAATTATCCATCGGGGTGGATTCGGCTGTAAAAGTAATATTTTCTTTTACAAACTGGATGGCGATCCCTCGTTTGACCAGTTTATCTACTTCAGTGACCAAATCTTTTAGGCTTCGCGCAAAACGATCCATTGAATGTACAATCACCCTGTCCCCTTCCCGGACATAGTTCAACATTTCCTGAAATTTAGGTCGGTCAGTATTTTTACCTGAAGCACGGTCAACAAAAATCCGGTCGACCTCAATTCCTTCAAGTTGACGTCCAGTGTTTTGCTCGACAGAACTTACCCGGACATACCCTACTTTTTGGCCTTTCACTTTTTCACGCCCCAATTGGATAAAAATGAACAATTTCGTAAATTATAATTCCTTAACACTAAAGTTACATGTTACGTATGATTAAAAATCATTTAAATGATACATAATTTCATGAACTTTCAGATTGTAACTTTAGGGTATACTTTAAAGTTACACAAAACATCTATATGAAGACTAAAGTCCAAATTAGTGTTTATGTTGGTTCAATGTATTACATTTCGTATTTTCTATTTGTAACGTAATTTCAGTAATATTATGATTATGTTTTAGAACTTCTAAGGCATTTTGATAGAGTTGATCTGTATTGCTATTCGGAGCAACCAAATGAGCAGTTAAATGAATATTTCTTGAGGATATAGCCCAGACTTTCAACTGATGAATCCCTTCAACGCCCTCTAGCTTCAATAAATCATTTCTTAACGACTCAATATCAATCTCATCAGGAACTCCTTCAAGCAGAATATGAATACTTTGTTTTAATAAAATCCAAGTTCGAGGTAAGACCCAGAAGCCAATTAACACAGCGATTACGGTATCAACCCACATCCACTGGGTAAAATAAATAACTATTCCTCCGATAATCACGCCTATCGATCCTAGAGCATCACTAAGAACTTCTAAATATGCACCTTTTATATTTAGACTTCCTTCAGCACTAGCAGAAAGGATTTTCATTGAAATCAAATTTATGACCAAACCAATGACCGCGACAATCATCATTCCAACACTTTGAATTTCAGCAGGATTCGTAAAACGTTGATAAGCTTCATATACAATATATATTGCTACCACAAAAAGCATCACCGCATTAAACAGAGCCGCTAAAATTTCAAATCGCTGATAGCCAAAAGTTCTTTTATCATCTGCGGCTTTTTTACCAATTTTGATAGCGGCAAGAGCAATAGCTAAAGCGGCTACATCAGTAAACATATGAGCTGCATCAGATAACAAAGCCAAACTTTGGGTAATAAAAGCAGCGACAACTTCTACTATTAAAAAAGTAGTCGTTAAACCTAAGGCAACCATTAACTTCTTACTATTTTCTTCAGTAACAACCGCATGGCTATGATCATGATGTTCTGACATAAAATATTTTCCTTATTCTATTTATGATGAGCAGAGATATTGGATAACAGCCAATATCTCTGCTGTAAATCGACTAATCTATTGGATTAAGAAACTTTCTTTTCATTTATCCAACGATAAAGCACGGGTAACAGCACCAAAGTTAGTAATGTTGAAGAGATAATCCCGCCAATCACTACGGTTGCCAGTGGCCGTTGAACCTCAGCCCCTGTTCCGGTTGCCAGCGCCATTGGTACAAAACCCAGTGAAGCCACACAAGCTGTCATCAACACTGGTCTTAAGCGCAAAATAGCCCCTTGCCACACGGCTTTATGCACTGGATATTTGTCCCTTAATTCCTTAATAAAGGTCAGCATTACCAGTCCATTGAGGACTGCAACACCAGATAAGGCAATAAAGCCAATTCCAGCTGACATCGATAATGGAATATCCCTTAGCCAAAGGAACAGCACACCACCGGTCAAGGCAAAGGGTACCCCGGTAAAGACCAATAGACTTTCTTTGACATTGTGAAAGACCGCCATCAGTAAAATAAAGATAGTGATTAAAGCCAGTGGAATCACGATTTGCATCCGTGCTTTGGCTGAAGCCAAATTTTCAAACTGACCGCCATATTCTATCCAATAACCACTTGGCAAAGTGTATGCTTTGAGCTGTGTCTGTACATCAGAAACAAAAGACCCTAAATCACGCCCTTCAACATTCGTTGTAACCACAACTCGGCGTTTACCATTTTCTCGACTGACTTGGTTGATTCCTTCAATGGTCGAGACTTGCGCGACATCCGACAATAAAATACTGCCACCATTTGGAAGCTGAATAGGTAACTGGGAAACAGATGCGACACTACGGTCTTGCTCTCCAAGACGGATAACAAAATCAAAACGACGATCGCCTTCTAAAATCTCTCCCACGCTTTGTCCACCAATACTTGCAGCCACCACATCCTGAATAGATTTTACACTCAAGCCATACTGGGCAGCTAAAGCTTTATCAATCTCTACATTGAGTAAAGGCAGACCCGAAGTTTGTTCAACTTTCACCGCACTGCTACCTGCGACTTGCTGAATGATTTTCGCGATTTTTGCAGCCTCAGTATTCAAAACCTGCATGTCATCACCAAAAACCTTCACCCCCACATCACTGCGTATACCTGAAATCAGTTCATTAAAACGTAGCTCAATAGGCTGAGAAAACTCACTGTTATTGCCGGGAATTGTCGCAAGATAGGCTTCCATTCGGGTTCGAAGTGCATCTAGGCTTTCTTTTGAATCTGGCCATTCCTCACGTGGTTTCAGCATGATATAACCATCGGAAATATTCGGTGGCATCACATCTGTCGCCACTTCAGCAGTCCCGGTACGGGCAAATATAGCTTTAATTTCGGGAAAGTTTTTCAGTAAAAGCTTTTCGGTATTTTCCTGAATACGTAAAGACTCTTCCAAGCCTGTGCTTGGAGAACGTAATTGCTGTACCGCAAAATCACCTTCACTCAGCTGGGGTGCAAACTCACTGCCAATCTTCGTGCTGAGCAGACCCGTAATGACCAGGAGACAAATGGCAAAAGTTAAAACCACCGCTTTGTAATGATAGGCTCCATCCAATATCTGTTGATATCGGGTTTTGAGCCAGATCATCCAACGGCTTTCCGTTTCTTTGATCTCCCCTTTAACCCATAAAGCAACTGCAGCGGGCACAAAGGTGATCGATAAAATAATAGCTGCCACCAGTGCGAGAACAACGGTTAAAGCCATCGGATGAAATAGTTTTGCTTCTACACCACTTAAAGCAAAAATCGGCAAATACACCACCAAAATAATAAGCTGACCAAAAATAAGAGGACGACGTGCTTGGCGGGCAGCCAGAAAAACTTCCTTAAAGCGTTCACTTTGTGTGAGAGGTCGTTTTAACAGTTGCTGTGTATGGGCTAAACGCCGGATACAGTTTTCGACAATCACCACAGCACCATCGACAATGATGCCGAAATCGAGTGCACCTAAACTCATCAGATTGGCACTGATATTTTTCTGTGCCATCCCGGTTAAGGTAAACAGCATAGAGAGTGGAATGACACAGGCAGTAATCAAGGCAGCACGGATATTCCCTAAAAACAGGAACAGAATGATGATGACCAGGATTGCTCCCTCTACCAAGTTTTTCTGAACGGTTTTAATCGCCTTCTCAACCAAGGTAGTACGGTCGTACACCGTTTCAATCACTACCCCTTTAGGCAAACTATTCTGAATATCTTGAAGCTTGGCATCCACAGCTTTAGAAACAGTCCGGCTATTTCCACCCATCGCCATCATGGCAATCCCTAAAACGGTTTCTTTGCCGTTATAGGTTGCCCCACCGGTTCTTAAATCATGCCCAATAGAGACTTGCGCAATATCACCAACCCGAATTGGGCTGCCATTTGGGCTACCCAGCATGGTGTTCTCAATATCAGAAAGCCCATTGAATGTACCCGGTACACGTACCGTCAGTTGCTGACCATTGTCTTCAATATAACCTGCACCTCGGTTCTCATTATTTTGCGCTAAAGCCTGTTGCAGTTGTTCTAATGAGATATTCAGTTGCTGCATCCGGTTTAAATCGGGAGAGACCACATAGGTTTTTTCAAAACCACCAATACTGTTGACCTCTGCAACTCCCTTAACACGTTGCAGTTGAGGACGCACAATCCAGTCCTGAATCTCACGCAAATCCATCGGCGTGTATGCAGTTCCATCCGGCTTTTTCGCATTCGGATCTGCCTTCAGTACCCATTGATAAATCTCACCGAGACCCGTAGAAACGGGGGACATCGTCGGTGCGATTTGTGCAGGCAACTCAGATTGCGCCTCCTGTATCCGTTGGTTAATCTGCTGACGGGCCCAATAAATATCAGTCCCATCTTTAAAGACAATGGTGACTTGAGAGAGTCCATAACGGGATATGGAACGGGTAAGCTCCAGATCCGGAATGCCAGCCATGGCATTTTCAATGGGATAGGTAATCCGCTGTTCGACTTCAAGCGCAGTAAAACCCTTGGCTTGAGTATTAATCTGGACTTGGGTATTGGTAATATCGGGTACAGCATCAATCGGGAGTTTCTGATAGCTATACACCCCGACCGCAATCCAGGTACAGACAAAGAGCAACACCCAAATCGCATTTTGTATGGAAAACTGAATGATTCGTTCGAATAAACCTTCTGGTTTTGGCAGATCAGAATTAATGTTCATGGCCTGCCTCGTCTTTTTCTAATTCAGATTTCAACAAGAAACTGCCTTGAGCGATATACTTCTGCCCTTCAGTCAGCCCAGAAATCACTTCAAGCCATTGTCCATCACTTGAAGCCTGCCCCAATTGCACTTTCTGTGCTTTTAAGTGGACTTGACCTTTTTGTTCTGAATCTACGATGAAAATACTGTCTTCACCTTCAATACTTTGCAGCGCAGACTTTTGAATCCGAAGGGCTGATTTTGCTGTAGCTTCCGGAATCAACACTCTCACTAACACATTAGAACGCAACTCAGTAGCTTGCGCATCGAGTTTTGCGCGCACCACCAGACGCCCTGTTTGTACATCTGCCTGAGAGGTTAAGCTTTGTACAGTAGCTTTATAGATTTGATCTGAATCATTCACTTTAAAGTCAATTTTTTGCCCGGCTTGCAGTTGACCTGAGAATTGATTCGGCAAATTAAACTCAAGCCATAAATCTTTCAGCTGTTCAATGACAAAGAGCTGATTAGCCAGTTGCACATTTTCACCGACCACAATATCTTTTTGACTGATCACCCCAGAGATCGGTGCTTTAATCAGAAAACGCCCATTGTTATTGCCACTTGCACCTAATGCATTTAAACGTGCTTGTGAGGACTGGACAGTAATCTGCGCTTGACGGTAGGCATTTTCGGCACGCTGGTAATCCTGTTTGGCAGAAATCCCCTGTGACCAGAGTTGCTGTTCGCGCTGGTAATCTTTACGGGCCAAATCCAGATTCACCTGTGCCATACGCAGATTTGCCTGTTGGTCGATCAGTTCAGGCACGATTAGTACAGCCAGCGTTTGTCCTTTTTGCACGCTCTGTCCTAAAGCCACATTGACCTGCTCGACATGACCACTAAAATTAGGCGATATATGCGCTTGTTGATCGGTATTCACCACCAATTTACCTGGCAGGGTTGTCAGCTTTTCAACCAATCCTGTGGATGCAACAGCAACTTTTAAACCTTGTTCAACCATTTGTTGGCTGGTCAGTTGTATTTCGCCTTCTTCAGCATGTCCTTCTTCAGAACTATCTTCATCAGAATGTTCGGCATTTCCCTCATCATGACCATGCCCCTCAGATTCAGTTTTTTTTGAACTTAACCAAATAACCAGACTGACCAAGACCGTAATCAGAATCAAAATTGCAATCATGAGAGACTGGGATATTTTTCCGTTTTGCTTGGCGTTCATTTTATCGTGCTCCCCCATTGATTAAATTTTGCGATGCTTCGACTGCCTTTTTATTCAGTTGTGTATAGGCATCCGAACGGCTAATTTCTTCATAACTTGTGCCAATACTGAGTGCCTCAGCTGCGAGGGCAGTTTGCCAAGCTTGACGTAGAATTTGTAATTGACCCAATCGAAGATTCTGCAGTTGGGTGGTTGCTTGCTGAACGTCGGTAATGGACAGTTTCCCTGCCTGAAACCCTTGTAAAGTACGGCTCTGAACTTTGGTCGCCAAAGTAACTTGTGCTGTTGTGGCATCGAACTGGCTACGTAAACCTTTGAGCTGATGCATGCTGTTGGCAATATTGAGTATTTGTTGCTTCAGCTCACGCTGCTGCTGTTGGTTCAGCAATATTTGCTGTTGCTGGACCATCGGGATCGCATATTGCTGGCGGTTGAAAATATTCAGTGGAATAGCCACGCCGATTGCCAAAGTCGTATCGTTGCTTTCATTAGGGGTTTTGCTACGTTTCATGCCTACATTTAAAGTCGGATTGGGACGTGCCTGAATTCTTAAATTTTCAATTTGATGATCCGATTGCTGAATGTTCAAGGCATAGAATTTTTCTAGCCACCCTTCAGCAATATACCGTTGCACAGTTTGGAGACTTTGCTCTGGCCAAGGGATAGCGGTTTTATTCAATTGAAGATGTGAAGATGTTTCTCCCCCCCACAAATTAGACAGCTGACGACCGGCAGCTTGTTTATTCAGCATCGCTTGCTGATAAAGTCGTTGGATTTCTAGCGCTTCAATTTGGGTACGCTCAAAATCAACCAGGGCAATACTGCCTGCCTGATAGCGTTTCTGGGCACTGTCCAGATTGGCTTTACTTGTTTTTAACTGTACTGAATAAGCAGACTGCTCAACCTCAGCAAGTGCAAATTGCGACCATGCAAATTTAACAATCAGTTGGCTTTGTGCCTTCCATAATTGCTGTTGCAATTGGATTTGTTGATTCGAGGTATTGGCAATCACCCGGTTCAGCTTACGCTGACCAAATAGATCTAGAGGTTGACTAACGCCAACATTGAATTCCTGTTCTTGACCTGAGCCAAAGCCAGACTGTTCTAAACTTATACTTGGATTCTGCCATAACCGACTTTGCTGAATATTCAATTCAGATATTTGCTGAACTTGTTGCCACAGCTTGTCTTGAGTCTGGTAACTTTGTACTTTTGCTAAAGCGGATTCAAAGCTGGTAACGTTTTCAGCATAGCTATATTGCATAGCCGCTGTACATATACAAGCAACCAAGCTATGACGCAAGAGTATAATTGATTGTGAAGACATGATTTTTCCCACTTATTTAAATAATAAAAGTGGTGGGAATGTTTTAGGCTACCCCACCATGAGCGGGGAAAATTCGGGAGGTGGGCTTTGTTGAAACAGGTCAGGAGCCTGATAGCTGTTTTTCCAATGAAATTGTGGATTCACTTTAACTTCAGAGCTTGGATGAAACACATCTACTTTTTCATTTTGTACAATCAAATGCGTCATCGATGGTAGATGATCTTGATGATCTTCACCGATTTCTAAATCGCTACTGAATGTTTTTATGTTTTCTGACTGTCCATTATGATCGTGTTGACGACTATCGCTGGCACACAAGGTATTTTGGTGATGACCAAAATGATAACTCTGCTGTGATTGAGGCTGTTTTTCATGGACACAAAAGGCCGCCGCCACATTCCAAAAGCTTTGGAACATGAACAATCCAACCAAGACTGTAATCCATGTAGTAGAACGCATCATCATAACAATCGAAAAATTTGTACCAAGTATAAGGCTTAGAGCCACTCCAAGGTCAAGCTTAATAAATTAAATTAAACATTCAATGAACACTGAATAGCCGGCACTTTTGCAAATTTACCTTGTCTCTATAAGCTCACATCAATTTCAGGTAAGAATAACAATAGATAGTGAACCGTACCGGGTTTGTCGGAGACTTTTTATTTAAGTTAGGCCACCGGTAATCCCCCCTAAAAATAATAGGATCTAAAAGTAGAATTCTCTCTTAAGATACGAGCAGGAGATTCTGCATGAAAACATCTAAATTTACTGACAGTCAGATCATGTCCATCTTGAAACAGGCAGAATCTGGCACACCTGTAGCGACCCTTTGCCGTGAACACGGCATGAGTAATGCTACCTTTTATAAATGGCGTGCCAAATATGGTGGTATGGATACATCATTAATGGCTCGACTGAAAGAGCTAGAAGCCGAAAATACCAGACTTAAAAAGATGTATGCGGAAGAGCGATTAAAGGCCGAAATCATCCAGGAAGCGATGGCAATGAGCAGCACTGCTGCGCAAGGGTAAAGCCATCTTGCCGGCGTAAGATGGCACAACAGGCAGTTGCCCAGCATGCCATTAGTATTCGTTTGGCTTGTAAAGCATTTGGCATTAGTGAAACCTGCTACCGCTATCAAGCCAAACTCAGCGATGACAATGCACTCATTGCTGAACAGCTCATTGAACTCACTGAGGAAAATTCCGATTGGGGCTTTGGTTTGTGCTTCTCGTATTTACGGCATGTTGAGAGTTGCTGCTGGAATCACAAGCGGGTTTACCGCATTTACTGTGAGTTGGCACTGAATCTGCGTATTAAACCGAGAAGAAGACTAAAACGGCATGCGCCTGAACCATTGAAGGAACCAATCCGAGAAAATCAGGTTTGGTCATTAGATTTTATGCATGATCAGCTTTCCGATGGTCGCAAGTTTCGATTATTGAATGTGATTGATGATTACCGCCGCGAAGGCCTAGCCATTGAAGCAGGGTTCTCATTGCCCAAAATCAGGGTTATTCGTACGTTGAATCAATTGCTGGAGTGGAGAGAAAAACCGTTAGTGATCCGATGCGATAATGGTCCCGAATTTATCAGTCACGAATTTGTGCGCTGGGCGACTGAGCACGGTATTCGTATTGAATATATTCAACCGGGTAAGCCACAGCAGAATGCGTATATTGAACGCTATAATCGGACCATACGTTATAGTTGGCTGAGCAAGCATTTATTTGATACTTTGGATGAAGTACAAGATTATGCAACAAACTGGTTGTGGCATTACAACCATGAAAGACCACATCTAGCTAACAAAGGAAAGCCACCTCTAATGGCTGCTTAACCTCTACTTTTAACTTCGGTTATTTATGGGAGGATTACCATATGAAAGAACTGCGTGTTCAACATCGCGGTAGACCCTTAAGAGCTTTCTTCGCATTTGATCCCTTACGACAGGCTATTGTTCTATGTATTGCTGATAAAGGCGGTAAAAAGCGTTTTTATAAAGACATGCTGGATATTGCAGATGAACAATACCAACTTCATCTCACTACCCTAGGAGATAAATCTAATGGCTAAGACTCTGCAAGAATTGTTAGCTAGCCGCTCTCCAGAGAGCCAAGCCCGTATTCAAAAAATGGCTGATGAATTACTGCTAGAAAATCAGCTTCATCTTATTCGTGAAGAACTCGAAATTTCTCAAAAAGAGCTTGCTGAAACTTTGGGAATAAAACAGCCATCGCTTTCAGCAATAGAAAATCGTGGCAATGATCTTAAGATTTCAACCATGAAAAAGTATGTTGAGGCAATGGGTGGGAAGCTCCGTATTGATGTAGAGCTTCCAACAGGAAAACATATAGGATTTAATGTTTAACAATAAAAATGGGAGCTATAGGCTCCCATTTTTAGATTCGTATAACGTTGAACCCAACGGTAAATATTCGTGTGATCAACATTCACACCCCGTTCGGCCAGCATTTCCTGCAGTTCACGATAGCTAATGCCATGTTTACAATACCAGCGCACAGCCCAAAGAATGATTTCGCCCTGAAAATGCCGACCATGGAAAGGATTCATATGCTGCATCTTTAGCTAAAACAGTCTTCAGCTTACCATTCGTGGTTATTTGCAACAGTGCCGATTTTTTGAAAAAAGCATAGGTCTAGATAATCAAGCTAGATTTTTTAAAACTCCACATTGGTCAATTGTACATAAACCATCACAAGTACCTCTTAAATCAGATAGTTGTTCAATAAGCTTTTGTTGCTTGATTATATTTTCTCTGATAGCACTGACATGTAAGTCAATTAATTCATTCACATCTGAACAATTTTTCTCAGGTTTGTCTTTATAGGTAAGTAATTGACGAATTTCATTCAAACTCATATTTAAAGTTCGGCAATTCAAAATAAATTTAATTCGCTCAACATAGCCTACATCGTAAAGGCGGTAATTTCCTTCCGTTCTTTCCGGTTCCGGAATTAAACCTTCCTTTTCATAAAACCTAATTGTTAATACTGAACATGAGGTTTTTTTAGAGAGTTCACCAATTTTTAAATGCATTGAGTTAGTATTTCCAAAGATTCTTGACTCTATAGTAACTATAGGGATTCTAATATTCAAAGTTTATAATTTTTTTAATGGGTATAATTATGAGTGGTTGTGGATGTAGTAAAGAAACACCATGCGAAGATAAGAAATCTCAACAAGAAAATCATCCATCAATTGCAGAAGCAAACAATTCAAAGAATTGTGATAATACGCTTAGCTGTTGTGGTGAAGAGGAAGAAAAAAAATCTTCATCTCCTTGCTGTAACACTTCAAACAGTTGTGAAGATACCGCTCAATCCTGTTGTGGTTCTGATCCCAAAGAAAATTTAAGCACTGAAAACGTTTTAAAAGATTCGCACTACATGAGTGAATACTTAGTTCCCAAAATGGATTGTTCTGCGGAAGAACAGATGGTTCGTATGGCGCTATCTTCAATTGATGGTGTTCAAAAACTCATCTTTGATTTACCTAACCGTTCTTTAAAGGTTCTACATAATCAAAAAGATGAAAATATAACCACCAAACTTGAAGGACTGGGTTTTGGGGCAAAGCTTGTGAAGACTGAAACTTATATAAGCAATCAACAGGCCAAGCAAACAAGTACCTACACCATTCCTAAAATGGATTGCTCTGCTGAAGAGCAAATGGTCCGTATGACTCTTGCAGATCTTGAAGCAGTTAAAGGTCTTACTTTTGATCTTCCCAATCGAAAACTGAAAGTCTTCCATAATGAAGGGATTCAGCAAATTACGGCTAAACTCGAAGGACTGGGTTTTGGGGCGAAACTTGATGAAACACAGCTTTCTTCAGGCGATATACCTAATGAACCTGATCCTGTGAGACAAGCTAAAGTACTTAAACTGTTATTAGGTATTAATGCTCTACTTTTCTTTATAGAATTCATCAGCGGTATTATTGCTGCGTCTACAGGATTGATTGCTGATTCTCTAGATATGTTTGCCGATGCAGCCGTTTATGGTATTGCGCTATATGCCGTCGGAAAAGCTGCGAAATATCAAATAAAAGCAGCCCATTTCGCAGGTTGGATTCAGTTATTACTTGCTGTTATCGTGATTGTTGATGTCATTAGACGATTCATGTTTGGAAGCGAGCCAGAATCAACGCTCATGATTGTTATTGGCCTGCTCGCACTTATAGCTAACGTGACATGCTTATATCTTATTTCTGGTCATCGAGAAGATGGCGCACATATGAAAGCCAGTTGGATTTTCTCGGCGAATGACGTTGTCGTAAATATGGGCGTTATATTTGCCGGTGTACTCGTGGCGTGGACGGGATCAGCTTATCCAGACTTAATCATTGGCATACTGGTTTCTTTATTCGTACTTAATGGTGCCCGAAAAATTTTGGCTTTGAAGTAAGGGCACTGTTGCAAATAACCACGAATGGTAAGCTGAAGACTGTTTTAGCTAAAGGTGCAGCATATGAATCCTTTCCATGGTCGGCATTTTCAGGGCGAAATCATTCTTTGGGCTGTGCGCTGGTATTG